>CALZJC010000406.1:0-5340 GCA_945787525.1 Thermoanaerobaculia bacterium
GCTAGACCGGGTTCGGGATGTCGACGAACTCGACCTCTAGACCGAATCGCTCGGCCAGGTGCTCGCCCAGCGCCTGCACCCCGAGCCGCTCGGTGGCGTAATGGCCGGCACCGATGAAGTGGATGCCGGCCTCGCGCGCCAGGTTCATGACCCACTCGCTGACCTCGCCGGTGAGGAACACGTCGAGACCGGCGTCGATGGCTTCGGGCAGGACGCGCTGGGCCCCTCCACTCACCACGCCGACGGTAGTCACCAAATCCGGCCCGTGGGCGAACACCAGCGGCTCGCTGCCGAACAGCTCGCGGCAGCGCGCGGTGAGCTCCGCCATCGGAACCGGCTCGTCGAAGCGGCCGCGGAAGCCCCAGGCGTCACCGTCCAGGGTGCCGAACGGCGCCAGCTCGCCGAGGCCCAGGGCGCGGGCGGCGAGGGCGTTGTTGCCCAGCTCGGGATGGCGGTCGAGCGGCAGGTGGTAGGCCAGCAGGCTGAGCTCGCCGTGCACCAGCTCGCTCACCCGGCGGTACTGGACACCGCGCAGCACCGGCGGGTCGCCGCGCCAGAAGATGCCGTGGTGCACCAGGATCGCGTCGGCATCGCGCTCTCGCGCGGTCTCGAAGAGCTCCCGGCAGGCCGAGACCCCGGTGATCACCTTGCGCACCCTCTGGCGGCCCTCGACCTGGATGCCGTTGGGGCAGACGTCCTGTCCTTCACCGGCGCTCAAGAGTCGGTCGAGGTAGTCGGCCAGCTCGTCCAGACTGACGGTGGGCGGTTGGGGCATCGGGGTCAGAGCTCCTTTTCGTCCAGGAGACGGCGGCGGATGGCGGCGAAGTCCGGTTGACAGCGCTCGAACGCTACCACCAGGTCGGGATCGAAGTGGGAGCCGCTGTCGGCGCGGATGCGGCCCACCGCCGCCGGGTGATCGAGGGCCGGCTTGTAGGGACGGGCGCTGGTGATCGCGTCATAGGCATCGGCCACCGCCACGATGCGCGCCGCCAGGGGGATCTTCTGTCCCGCCAGGCCGCCGGGATAGCCCCTGCCGTCCCAGCGCTCGTGATGGCTGTAGGCGATCTCCATGCCCATGAGAAGGAAGGTGTGACCCTGGTGACGCTCGATGACCCGGCGCAGGGTGTCGCCGCCGATCGTCGTGTGGCTGCGCATCGCCGCCAGCTCGAGGACGCCCAGCTGGCCCGGCTTGCGGAGGATGGCATCGTCGATTGCCACCTTGCCGATGTCATGCAGGGGGCTGGACCTGAAGAGCTGCTCGACGAAGTCGTCGTCGATGGTCGCCGTGTGGGCGCCGCCCTGCCGCAGCTCCTCGGCCAGCCGGCGGCTGTAGGCCGCGATGCGCTCGAGATGGTTGCCGGTGCTGTTGTCCCGGGACTCGGCTAGGTTGGCCAGGGTCAGCAGCGCGATGTCGCGGGTCTCTCGCAGCTCGGTGGTGCGTTCCCGAACCAGGCGCTCGAGATTTCGACGGTACTCCGCGATCTGACGCTGCAGCCGACCGTGCTCGAGGGTCCGTTCGAGGGTCAGCGAGAGATCGTCGAGCTCGTACGGCTTGACCAGGTAGTCGTAGGCGCCGGCCTGCAGGCAACTGCGCACCGTCTCGGTATCCTGATGCCCCGAGATCATCACCACCTGGAGGCTGGCGTCGAAGCGTCGCAGCTCTTTGAGCAGCCCGACGCCGCCGACACCCGGCATCTGCACGTCCGACAGGACGAGCACCGCACCGCGGTGCCGAGCCAGCGTTGTCAGCGCCTCATCGCCACCGCGCGCGGCCCGGTTGGCGTAGCCGAGGTGGTCGAGCTGGGCTCCGAGCAGATGGCGGACTGCGGGTTCGTCGTCCACCACCAACACGTACTCGCCGGTGCGCAGGCCGCCCCCTCGCAGCCGCTCGCCACGACCGCGACCCGCCGTCGGCTGCATTGCCGTACGGTGCGGGTCGGAGGTCGTGGGTTCTTTCACGTCGGCTGCTGGTGTTGTGTCTCCAACTTCGCCTTACCGCCTGGACGGCCCTTGACGTCGCTGGCTACGTTGCGCTTCCTCGACATAGGCTCGGCTATGCCTGCGTCGGCGCGCCTTGCCAGCAACGCCGATGGCTCGCCCATACGGCAAGCGCGCCCTCCACCGCCACCCGAGCGGTCCGCGCCCTGGCCCTCCGGGACGCCCATGCCCTCGTAGGCCTTCGGGTCGAAGTCCGGCGCCTCCATGATCACGGCCTTGCGGGACAGGCGGACCTTGCCATGGTCGTCGATGTTGACCACCTTGACCTCGACCTCGTCACCCTCGCGGCAGATGTCGGTGACTTCGCCGACCCGGTACGGCGCCATCTCGCTGATGTGCAGCAGCCCGTCGGTGCCCGGCAGGATCTCGACAAAGACGCCGTAGGCCTCGACCCGGCGCACGATGCCGGTATAGACCTTGCCGACTTCGGCGGTCTCGGTGAGCCGCTCGATGATCTCGATGGCCCGCTGCGCGGCGACGCCGTCTGGCGAGGCGATGGTCACCCTGCCGTCGTTGTCGATGTCGATCTCGCAGCCGGTCTCCTCGGTGATCGAGCGAATCGTCTTGCCGCCCGGGCCGATGATGTCGCGGATCTTGTCGCGTGAGACCTCGAGGGTGTGCAGACGCGGTGCGTACTGCGAGATGCTCTCTCGCGGCTGCGCCAGCGCCTGCTCCATGTGATCCAGGATGTGGTGGCGGCCCCGCTGCGCCTGCTCGAGAGCCTGCCCCATGATCTCCTGGGTGACGCCGGTGATCTTGATGTCCATCTGCAGAGCGGTGATGCCGTCGCGGGTGCCGGTGACCTTGAAGTCCATGTCGCCATAGTGGTCTTCCTGGCCGGCGATGTCGGACAGGACCGCGTGGTCATGCTCGCCCTTGATGAGACCCATGGCGACGCCGGCCACCGGCGCCAGCATCGGCACACCGGCGTCGAAAAGCGCCAGCGAGCCGCCGCAGACGGTGGCCATCGACGAGGAGCCGTTGGACTCCATGATGTCGGAGACCACCCGCAGGGTGTAGGGGAAGTCGTCATCGTGCGGCAGCACCGGCATCAGGGCCCGGCGGGCCAGCACGCCGTGGCCGATCTCGCGCCGGCTCGGGCCGCGCAGGAACTTCACCTCGCCGACGGAGAACGGCGGGAAGCTGTAGTGGAGGATGAACTTCTGACGGCTCTCCCCCTCGTACTCCTCGATGATCTGGGCATCGCGCTTGGTGCCGAGGGTCGTGGTGACCAGAGCCTGGGTCTCGCCGCGGGTGAAGAGCGCCGAACCGTGGGTGCGGGGCAGTAGCCCGGTTTCCATGGTCAGCTCGCGGATCTCGTCCAGCTCGCGGCCGTCGAAGCGGCGCTTGGTGGTGAGCACGGCCTGGCGGAGAATCTCTTCCTCCATCCTCTTGATGGCGGTGCGCGCCTCGGAGCGGCGCTGTTCGTCGTCCTCAGGGATCGCCTCGATGTAGGGATCGACGACGCCGGCGACCGACTTCTTGCGCTCGAACTTGCCCTTGACGTGCAGGGCGTCGCTGAGCGGCTGCCAGAGATCGGAGCGCAAGCGGGCGTAGGTCTCGTCGCTGAACGGCTGCGGGCTCTCGAACGGGCGCTTCTGCACCCCGGCCTCGGCCTGCATCTCGAGTTGGGCGCGGACCACCTTGCGCAGCTCCTCGTGGCCGCGAAAGATGGCCTCGAGGATCCGCGATTCGGGCAGCTGGTTGGCTGCCGCCTCGACCATCACGACCGCCTCGTCCGTGCCGACGACGATCAGGTCGAGATCCGAAACGTCACGCTGGCTGTTGGTCGGGTTGAAGATCAGCTCGTCCTCGATCAGGCCGACGCGAACGGCACCCACCGCGTGGTGGAAGGGGATGTCGGACAGCGCCAGCGCCGTCGAGGCGCCGTTGATGGCCAGGATGTCGGGGTCGTTTTCACCGTCGGCGGAGAGCACTAGCGAGACGATCTGGGTCTCGTGGCGAAAACCCTCCGGAAACAGCGGCCGCAGGGGCCGATCGGTCATCCGGCAGGTGAGGATCTCCTTCTCCGAAGGTCGGCCCTCTCGCTTGAAAAAGCCGCCGGGAATTCGCCCGCCGGCATAGGTGTACTCGCGGTAGTCGACCGTCAGGGGCAGGAAGTTCCTCGGGCTGGGGCTTCCGACCATGCAGGCGGTGCTCAGGACCACCGTGTCGCCACAGCGCACGATGCATGAGCCGCCTGCCTGGCGGGCGATCTTGCCCGACTCCAGGGTCAGGTTCTCATCGCCGATCTGGATCTCTTTTTTCAACAGCATCTCTCTTCCTCTTCTTCCATCTTTGGGGATCACCAGGCTGTCGCGACGCACAACGGATCCGGGAAGCGCAAGCTCCCGGCTGTGCGGCGTGAGGCCGGTATCCCGGTTTGGCCTACTTGCGGATTCCGAGCCGGTCAATCGCGCTGCGATAGCGCTCGAAGTCCTGCTTTTTCATGTAGTCGAGCAGACGGCGTCGACGACCGACGAGCTTCAAAAGGCCCCGACGGCTGTGGTGATCCTGCTTGTGATCCTTGAAATGCTCGGTCAGCTGCAGGATGCGGTGAGTCAAAAGGGCCACCTGAACCTCCGCCGATCCGGTGTCGGTATCGTGTACCCGGTAATCCTCGATGATCTGGCCCTTGGCCTGGCTACTGGACGCCACTACGAATCCTCCTTAACTCTACGTTGTGCAATCTACCATAGGAGCGCGCAGATTCGCGCTCGCCGGGAGTGCGCGGGGCTCTACTGAAACACGATGCGTGGCTGCACGACACCCACGCCGTTGGTCCCGATCGTCTCTATTACGGTACCGACCGCCAGCAGCTGGTGGCGGCGGTTGAGCAGCTTGACCCAGTCGCCCTCCTGGCTCGACAGCGGCCGCATCAGCACGCTCTGGCCGCTGACGATGCGGCGCTCCTGCTGGGCGTCAACCACCAGATCGCCAAACGGCAGCGGGATCTCGTCCAGGTCGATCCAGGCCGGGTCGAGTCCTTCGCCGGCGGCCTCGCGGCGCTCGAGCTCTTCGAGGTCGAGCGCCTGCTCCAGCCGGAACGGTCCGACCTGAATCCGGCGCAGCTCTGCGAGATGGGCGCCACAACCGAGCACGGCGCCGAGCTCGTGCGCCAGGCTGCGAACATAGGTTCCGGAGGAGCAGCCGGTCCGAAAAGGCAGGCGGCCATCTTCGAGCTCCCCGCTGGCGTCGAACTCGAACACCTCGACCTCTTTCTTCGCCTCCGGCACCTTCTCGCCTCGTCGCGCCATCTCGTAGTACCGCACGCCATGGTGTTTCTTGGCGCTGTAGGGCGGGGTGACCTGCTCGTAGCGGCCGACGAAGTCGGCCATCGCG
>CALZJC010000406.1:5424-9323 GCA_945787525.1 Thermoanaerobaculia bacterium
GATCGGTTTCTGTTCGGTCACCTCGCCGCCGGCGTCATAGGTGTCGGTGGCGACACCGAACCGGATCCAGCCGGCATAGACCTTTGGCGCGCGAACCAGAAAACGGGTCAGCCGCGTCGCCTTGCCGGCGGTGATCGTCAGCAGGCCGGTGGCTCCCGGATCGAGAGTGCCGCAGTGGCCGACCTTGCGCTGGCCCAACAGACGACGCACCCGCTGCACCACGTCATGCGAGGTGCAGTTGGGGTGCTTGTCGACAAGTAACAGCCCGTCGCGCATCGACTCAGTCCAACGCCTCCGTCAGCTGGGCGACGAGGCGCTGCCGTACTTCGTCGAGCTTGCCGTCGGCGACGAAGCCGGCGGCGTTCCTGTGGCCGCCGCCACCGGCCGCGCGGGCGATCTTCTCGACGTCGGTGTCGCCTTTGCTGCGCAGCGAGATCTTGAACTGGTCGTCGCCGATCTGCCGCATCAGCGCCACGGTACGGACGCCGGCGATCGACCGCGGCACGTCGACCAGACCCTCAGTGTCGGTGGTCTGGGCGCCGCTGCGCTCGAACATCTCGCGCGTCAGCTGAGCGGTGGCGATGGCGCCGTCGGCGTGCAGTTCGAGACTCTGGAGCATCTCACCGAGCAGGCGGATCGAACCGGGCGGCCGGCTCTCGTACAGCCACTCGGCAACCTGCTCCGGATGGGCGCCCTCGCGCACCAGGGCGGCTCCGGCCTCGAACGCCTCGGCGGTGGCGTTGGGGAAGCGGAACCCGCCGGTGTCGCTGACCAGGGTGAGAAACAGGGCCGTCGCGGTCTGCGCATCCAGCTCCACCATCAGCCCCTGGGCCAGGCGGAACACCATCTCGCCGACGGCCGGCGCGGCGGGGTCCACCCAGTTGACGTCGGCGTAGTGCTCGTTGCCCATGTGGTGGTCGATATTGAGCTGCGGTAGCTGGCCGAGATGCTCCTCGAGGCCGGTGCGATCCAGGCTGGGGCACTCCAGGACCACGACGGCATCGAACCCGTCGGGGAAGCCGGAGGGCGGCTCCTCGCCGGAGTGGATGCGGGCAACCCCGGGTAGCTCGCGGAGCAGCGACGGGGCGGGGTCACGGTTCCAGATGACCGCGCCCTTGCCCAGGCTGCGCAGAATTCGAGCCAGGCCGATCTCGGAGCCGATGGCGTCGCCGTCCGGATTGGCGTGGCTCGTCAGCAGGAAACGGTTGTCGTCGCGCAGGCGCTTCAGAAGTGCTTCAGGCGCTTTTGTGGTGGTCATCAAGTTGCTCCAGAAGGTCGCTGATTCGTTGACTGTGTTCGGCGCCGCGGTCGATCTCGAAGATCAGCTCGGGCGTCACTCGCATGTGGCGCAGACGTTTCGCAAGCTGGTGGCGCAGAAAGCCCGCCGCTTTGCGCAGGGCGTCGAGGCTCTCCTGCCGCTGGGAGTCGTCGAGCACCGAGACCCGGACGATCGCTCGCCGCAGGTCGGGGCTGACGTCGACGGCGGCCACCGAGGTCATGCGGAGTCGCGGGTCCTGCACGCTGCGCAGCAGCAGCTGGGAGAGCTCCGCCTGTAGCAGCTCGCCTACTCGCTGAGTCCGTCGGCTCATCAGGCGGCCTCCAGGTACTGCGGCTCCCAACGCAGCAGCTCCGCCTCCTGCTGCTCGTCGATGAGCCGGCGGATGGCGTCCATCTGGCCTTGCAGCCGGTGGCGCGAGGCGCTCACCGCGGCGATACCTATCTCGGCGCGCTGGCGAAGGTCGTGGTAATCGGTTTCCGCGACCGAGACGCGATGCCGCCGGTGGATACGTTCGATCAGTGACTTCACTACGCGTCTCTTCTCTTTGAGGCTGCGGGAACCGGGAAGATGCAACTCGAAGACCGAGATGGCGACGACCATGGTGGGCCAGGTGGGGAGAAAGCTCGGGCGGCCGCCGCGGCCGGGAATCGTCCTTCCGCCGCGGCCGGGCCGCGACGGGCTACAACGTCGGGGCGACCTCTTCCTGGACGTAAGCCTCGATGGTGTCGCCCGGCTTGTAGTCCTGGTAGCGGTCCAGGCGGATGCCGCAATCGAACTCGTGCACCACCACGTTGTCGCGCAGCAGGCGCGCCGAGGCATTGCGGGGGATGACCCCCTCGACGACATGACAGCCGGCGATGCTGCCGACCTTGGGGACCTTGAACGTCTCGCGCACCTCGGCGCGGCCGCTGGTGACCTCACGAAACGTCGGTTCGAGCAGCCCGGTCATCGCCTTGCGCATCTCGTCGCTCAGCTCGTAGATCACGGTGTGCAGGCGGATGTCGACCTGGTTGCGATCGGCCAGCTCCGTGGCCTTGCGCTCGGGCCGTACGTTGAAGCCGACGACGATGGCGTTGGAGGCCGAAGCCAGGAGCACGTCGTTGGTGGTGATGGCACCGACCCCGGAGCCGATCACCTCCACCTTGACCTGATCGGTGGAGATCCTGCCCAAGGTGTCGACGAGTACCTCGACCGAGCCCTGCACGTCCGCCTTGAGCACCACCGGCAGCTCCTTGACGGCGCCCTGTTGGATCTGCTCGAAGAGCATTTCGAGAGAGACCTTGCCGGGGCCTTGGCCCAGCTGATGCTGGCGCAGCTCCTGCTGGCGAAAGTCGGCGACGCCGCGCGCCTTGGACTCGTCTTCGACGACCTGGAACAGGTCGCCGGCCTCGGGCAGCTCGTTGAAGCCGCTGACCTCGATCGGGGTGGCCGGGCCGGCCACGTCGACTCGCCGGTTGCGGTCGTCGAGCATCGAGCGCACGCGGCCCCAGGTGGCGCCGGTGACGAAGATGTCCCCCCCCCGCAGGCTGCCGTTCTGGACCAGAACCGTGGCCAGAATGCCGCGGCCGGGCTCCTTGCGGGCCTCGATCACGACGCCCTGGGCCGGCAGGTCGGGGTTGGCCTTGAGCTCCAGCAGATCAGCCGTGAGGCCGATCATCTCCAGCAGCTCCGGCAGGCCGTCGCCCTTGAGGGCCGAGATCGGCACGGCAACCGTCTGGCCGCCCCACTCCTCGACCATCAGGTCGCGATCGGCGAGCTCCTTCTTGACCCGATCGGGATCGGCGTTCTCACGGTCCATCTTGTTGAGTGCCACGATGATCGGCACGCCCGCCGCCTTGGCGTGATCCAGGGCCTCGAGTGTCTGGGGCATGACACCGTCGTCCGCGGCCACCACCAGGACGACGAGGTCGGTCACCCGTGCACCGCGGGCCCGCATCAGGGTGAAGGCCTCGTGGCCCGGCGTGTCGAGGAAGACGATCTTCTTGCCGTCGCTGTCGATCTGGTAGGCGCCGATGTGCTGGGTGATGCCGCCGTGCTCGCTCTCGACGACCTTGGAGGAGCGCAGCGAGTCGAGCAGGGTGGTCTTGCCATGGTCGACGTGGCCCATGATCGTGACCACCGGAGCGCGCGGGCTGCCGTCTTCCTCGCCGCTGTCGAGGTCCTTCTCCTGCTGCAGCTGCACCTCCTCCTCGAAGCTGACCAGCAAGCTCTCGACGCCCAGCTCGCTGGCGATCTCCTGGGCCAGCTCCACATCCAGGACGTGGTTGATGGTGGCCATCATGCCGCGGTCGAAGAGCATCCGGATCAGGTCCTTGGCCTTGACCCCGAGCTTCTCGGCGAACTCGCGTACCGTGATGCCCTCGGTGAGGGTCACCGCTTCGCTCGGCGGCGCCTGCTTGAAAGATAGCACATTGGCGCCCGACTGCTTCGCCTGACGCTTGCGCTCGGCCCGCCGGCGGCCGCGGCGTGACGAGCCTGCCTCGCGGCCCGCGGCGACCTCCTCCACCTCTTCGACGCTGCCGCGCAAGCTGCGCAGCTCTTCGGGTGTGACCTGGGGACGGGCCGGCCGTGGGGCGCGTGATCGATCGGATCGCGCCGGGGCGGCGGGGGCCGGCGCGCG
>CALZJC010000407.1 GCA_945787525.1 Thermoanaerobaculia bacterium
AGAAGTACTTGACCTCGACCACCTCGACGCCCTCCTCGAGATGAAACTGGTCCTCCAACCGAAGTCTCTGGGCGAGCTCGACAGGCTCCCCCTCGGCCACGTAGCACTTGAAATGGTCCAGCGTCTGCGGCTCGCGCGTGTGCCAGCACGCCGCGAGCAGCAGCACCGATGACAGGATGACCGACAGCGCCCACAGCCTGCGCAGCGACAGTCTCATGTTGCCCCCTTCCTGGCTTTCGCCTGGGTTTGGCGCAGCCTAGCACGCTCGGGGCGGCATGCCGCCCGACGACCCACCGGACCTCTGCCAGGATCTACTCCTGCGGCTGGGCCGCTACTCGCAGGGCGCCGGGAATCAGGTCGACTTCGACGCCGGCGGCCGGCAGCGGACCCAAAACCTCGCCGTCGCAGCCCAACAGCGCCTCCTGAGTGAAACGCATCCGCACCCAGGGCGTGCGGTGGATGGAGATCGCCGGGTGATCGACATGGGTGCCGCGAAAGACGCGCGGGAAGACCCGCAGCAGCTCGAGCCTCGACACCTTACGCACCAGCACCAGGTCGAGCAGCCCGTCGTCCAGCTCGGCCTCGGGGGCGATCAGCATGCCGCCGCCGAACATGGGTCCGTTGCAGACGGTGGCGAACATCAGCTCGCCCGCGAACCGGCCACCCTGCCACTCGACCTGCGCCGCCGGCGGGCGGAAGCTCATCAGTGTGCGGACGGTGGCCAGGATGTAGGTGATCGACGACGGTAGCCGCCGCGAGTGCTCGTCGGCGGTGGCCGAGACCGCGCTGTCGAAGCCGGCGCCGCAGTAGAAAGCGAAGCGATGGTCGCCGGCGCGGCCGACGTCGATCCGCCGCTCGCGAGCCGTCAGCGCCAGCCGCACCGCCTCAGGCACCGCCGCCGGCACCCCGAGGCTGGCGGCGAAGTCGTTGCCGCGGCCCACCGGCACCAGCCCGAGGCAGGTGGCGGCACCGATCAGGGCCGGCACCACCAGGTGAAAGGTGCCGTCGCCACCAGCGACCACGAGGCGTTCGACGCCCTCGTCCACCGCCCGCCTCGCCTCGGCGGCGAGATGAGCGCCGTCCCGACTGACCACCAGCCGGGCACCCCTGGGCAGGCCGGCGCGGATCGCCGGTAGGGCGCGGCGGCCGGCGGCGCCGCCCGAGGAGGGATTCACTAGAAACCGGATCTTCTCGCCGGAGGTCGTCTGCCGCCGCTCGTCGAGCATTGCGGCTCTGAATTGTAGCCGTTGAGCTACCCACCGCGCGGCCGGCCAGCGGCCCAGCAGACTAGAATGCCGACCGGTGCCGACGCCCGAGATCCAGATCCTGGTCTGCGCCAACGAGCGTCCGCCGGGCGCCCGCAAACCGAGCTGCGGCCCGCGCGGCGGACTCGAGGTCTACCGGCGCTTCAAGGACCGGGTACGCGAGCTGGGCGTCCGCGACCGGGTGATGGTCAATCGAACCGGCTGCTTGAAGCACTGCAGCCGCGGCATCACGGTCGCCGTCTGGCCGTGGAACCTCTGGTACCAGCAGGTGACGCTGGAGGACGTCGACGAGATTCTCGAGACCACCGTGATGGGCGCGGGCAAACCGGTCGAGCGGCTGCGCATGCCGGACATCCCCTGGGAGTGACCGGACCCGGGGATCCGGTGAGGCTGGCCCGGGCTTCGCGCGACCGTCCAGACTTCTACCACGAGCTGCTAGGTCGTGACCGCTGAACGGGCTTCGCGAGCCCAACCCACCAGCCGGCCGCCTTCGTCGAACAGATGCGGATAGTGCTCGAGGGTGACCCGTGTCAGCTCGGCCAGCGGCAGGTCGGCGAAGCTGCCGCGGTCAACAACGTACTCCATGTGCAGCTTGCCCGCCCGATCGAAGGGGTGCAGGGTCGAGTCGCTGCGGCCGTCGAATTCCAGCGGCACCACGCCGAACGCCTCGCACAGCTTGAGATCGAAGGCTGGGGTGGCTTTCACCCAGCGCCCATCCAGCTGCAGCTCGGTCATGCCGTGGAAGGCGAAGAGGTCGGTGCGCATGACCGCCAGCAGGCGCTCGCTGGCCAGGTGGTTGCGCACGTCGGCGAACGCCAGGCGGCTGGGGATGCCCACCGCCCGCGCCGCGGCCGCCAGCAGGATCGCTTTGGGAATGCAGAATCCTCTGCCCGCAGCCAGCGTCGTCGAGGCGCGGAAGATCGCCGGTTCCAGGCTGAACGCCCACGGGTCGTAGCGGCAGCCGTCGCGCACGGCGTAGTAGAGCCGCACGGCTCGCTCGCGCTGGGTGGGCGCGCCCTCGCTCACCCGCCCCGCGAAGGCCACCACCTCCGGGTGGTCGCTGTCGATGTACTCCGTCGGCGCCAGAAAGCTCACGGCGCGAACTGTAGCAGCAGCGGGCAGCGGTTGGTGGCGGCTCGATGAGGCGGGCGGACTATCCATGGTCCCGCCGGGCCTGGCCGGTACCCAGCGCCGTCATCACGCTACCGACGACCACGACGAGGCCGCCGACCAGACCGACGCCGTCCAGCCCCGCCGCCATGCCGGTTCCCGGCCAGATCGCCGCGAAGCCGAGGACCGCGGCGATCGTCACCAGCGGCGTCAGGGCGATGACGGCGCTCACCCGCGAGGCCTCCCAGTGTTGGAGCGCCTCCGCGAAGCAGCCGTAGGCGCCCAAGGTGTTGAAGGTGCAGAAAGCGAGCAGTCCGAGATGCAGGGGCGAGAGCGACAGGATAGTCGCCGGGCGCGCCAACGGCAGCAGCAGCACCGCGCTGCCGATGTAGATCAGCAGCAGGATGTTCACCGACGATAGCGCCATCAGAAGCTGTTTCTGGGCCAGTGCGTAGGCCGCCCAGACGATACCGGCAACGACCACCAGACCGACGCCAGCCGCCTCGGCGCCGGAGAGCGCCAGCAGCGCCGGCAGCCGCTGGTTGAAGAACAACAGCAGACCGCTCACCAGGACGGCCAGCCCGATCCACTGCATGCGGCTGAACGCCTCCTTGAAGATCAGCAGACCGCCGAGCAGAAAGAGGATCGGCGCCAGCTGGATGACCAGCTGGGACGTCGCCGGCGGCACGTACTCGAGCGAGACGAGAAACAGCACGTAGTTGCCCACCAGGCCGAGCAGCGCCACCGCCAGGAGCACCCAGACGTGGCGGCCGAGCCGGCGCACCGGCGGCAGCCGCCCGCGCCGTGCCTGGTAGAGGCCCAGAACCAGCGCCGACGCCGCCAGCCGGTACCAGGTGATGGTGAAGGCATCCATGCCTTCGAGCAGCAGCTTGAGAGCGATGGACAGAAAGCCCCACAGCAGGACGGTGCACAGCGCCAGCAGCAGCCCGAGGCGCGGATTGCCGCGCGCCTGGTGCAGCCGCCCAGCGGCAGCGTTTCGCCCGCGGGCGCGATCGGCAGTCACGGC
>CALZJC010000408.1 GCA_945787525.1 Thermoanaerobaculia bacterium
CTGACGGCGCGTTGGCGGCGCCAGGCGGTGGACGAGCTGCTGGAGGCCCTCGGCCTGCCGCCGGCGGCGCGAGCCACCGAGCTGGGCCTAGACCAGTTCATAGACCTCTACCGGGAGAGTCGTCGCCGTGATCTGGCGTGACCTGCTCATCGAGAACGGATGTCTGCGGCGTTTCGCAGAGGGTGGCCGAGCAGTCCGGGCCAGGCATCCCTCAAACAACCATGGATGCTAGACTTTTTCGCCAGGAGGGTTGATCTCTGGCCACCGCGAGCAGCGCCACAAAGAAGGCCGAGCGGCCGCGTCTGCCGCCCGGGAAGGGCAAGGAGCTGGTTGGCCTGGTCCTTGGGCTCGCCGCGATTCTGCTGCTCGTGGCCCTGGCCAGCTACGATCCGTCCGACCCCAGCTTCCTGCACCAGACGACGGTCGAGAGCCCCGTCCGCAATCTGATCGGCCCGGCGGGCTCGCAGATCGCCGCGGCCGGATTCGGGTCGCTGGGCCTGGCCGCTCTGCTGGTGCCCGTGCTGCTCGGCATCGCCGCCTGGCGGCGGCTGCGCCCGCATCGTCGGGCTCCGGTCGCCGGGCGCACGATCGGCGCCTTCGCTCTACTGGTGTTCCTTCCCGCCCTGCTCCAGCTCACCCTGAACGACATCAGCTGGCGCGCCCAGCCGCTAGCCGCCGGTGGCGGACTCGGCCGGCTGCTGGCCTCGGGGCTCGAAGATCTGATGGGCGTCACCGGCACGCTTATCCTGTTGCTCTGCGGGGTGCTCATCGGCACGACGCTGCTGGTGCAGTCCACCCTCGGCGAGCTGGTTGGCGGCTGGCTGCGCCGTCTGGCCACCGCGGGTGACAGCCTGCGACTGGGCCGGGCGCGGCGGCGCGAGCGGCGCGAGAAGGAGAGGGTGCGGCAGCGGGTCCTCGAACGTCAGATGAAGCGCCTGGCCCAGGAGCGCTCGCGGGCGGTGCCGCCGGACGATCTGCCGATGCGTGTAAAAGAGAAGCCTGGCACCGGCGCCTTCTCGGTGCGCAAGGTGGCCGCCGCCGCGACCGGCGCTGCGCCGGTCGAGCCGCCTCGCGACGAGCCGCCCGCGCCGGTCCCGGCCCGAGCGCCGGGCCGGCAACCGGAGATACCGTTCGCCGGACCGGCGCGCGGCCGTGAGAAGACCCTGCCGCCGCTCAACCTGCTGCGGCTCGAGCCCATCGAGTCCTCGGTGCACGAGGGCGATCTGGTCCGGCTCGGCGATGCGATCCGTCTGCGCTGCGCCGAGTTTGGCGTCGAGGGCTCGATCGAAGGCATCAACCCCGGGCCGGTGGTCACCGTCTTCGAGTTCCAGCCCGCCCCGGGCGTCAAAGTGAGTCAAATCGTCAACCTGCAGGACGATCTGGCGCTCGCCCTCAAGGCAGAGGCGGTGCGCATCGATCGCATCCCCGGCCGGTCGACACTGGGCATCGAGGTGCCCAACCGGGAGCGGGCGCTGATCCGGCTCGGCCATCTGCTGGCGGACGAACGGTTCCAGCGATCGAAATCGAAGCTCACCGTCGCTCTCGGCACGACGATCCAGGGGCAGCCCTACTACGCCGATCTGGCCACGATGCCCCACCTGCTGGTGGCCGGCGCCACCGGCTCGGGCAAGAGCGTCGGCCTGCAGAGCATGATCACCTCGATCGTCTACAAGGCGTCACGCGACCACGTGCAGTTCATCTTCATCGACCCGAAACGTATCGAGCTGGGCGTATATGCCGACATCCCGCACCTCAAGGCCAAGGTGGTGGTGGAGCCCAAGAAGGCGGCCAACGCGCTGCGCTGGGCGGTAGCCGAGATGGAGCGCCGCTACAAACTGCTCGCCGAGGCGCATGTGCGCTCGCTCGATCATTACAACCAGGCCATCGGCGACCCGGTGGTGCGCCAGCGTCTGGCGCTGTCGGAGAACGAGGTGGATCTCGGGACCGATGAGCTGACGCCGTTGCCCTACTACGTGGTGGTCATCGACGAGCTGGCCGATCTGATGATCGTCGCTTCGTCGGAGGTCGAGTCCTCGATCGCCCGGCTGGCGCAGATGGCGCGCGCCGTCGGCATCCACCTGATCGTTGCCACGCAGCGGCCGTCGGTGGACGTGCTGACCGGCACGATCAAGGCCAACTTTCCCTGCCGCATCTCCTACGCAACCGCCAGCCGGCACGATTCGCGCACCATCCTCGACCAGATAGGCTCCGAGAAGCTGCTCGGCAGAGGCGACATGCTGTTCATGGCGGCGGGCACTTCGCGCGTCATGCGACTGCACGGCGCGTACGTCTCCGAGGCGGAGACCGCCGGCCTGGTGCGCTGGCTGAAGAAGCAGGGGCCGCCGCAGTTCGATCCAGCGGTGCTCGAGGCGCCCCCGGACGAACTAGCCGCGGGCGCCGGAGTCGATGGCGACGACGAGCTGTTCGAAGAAGCCGCCCGGCTGGTGGTCGCCGAGCGGAAGGCCTCGGCCAGCTTCCTCCAGCGCCGTATGAGGGTAGGGTTCTCTCGCGCCGCGCGGCTGATCGACATGATGGAGCAGGACGGCCTGCTCGGTCCGCCGCAAGGCAGCAAGCCGCGCGACGTCCTGGTCAGGCCGGACTACTTCGAGAATCCCTAGGAGCCCGGGGTGAGAGTAGACGGGGTGGGCTCCGAGATGCCGACGAGCCTCCGGGGGCCGGTGATCTTCTTCGGCACGCCCGAGTTCGCCGTGCCGACGTTGGAGGCGTTGGTGGAGGAGGGCATTGCGATCGGGCTCGTGGTGACCCAGCCCGATCGGCCGGCCGGTCGCGGCGGACGGCTGCGGTCGCCGCCGGTCGCGGTGAGGGCACGCGAGCTGGGTCTCGATCTGGCGCAGCCCCGGCGGGTGCGGGCGCCCGAGTTCCTGGCGCGCAGCGCGGCTCTCGATCCGGCGCTGGCGGTGGTGGTGGCCTTCGGCCAGATCTTCCCCGGCCGCCTGCTGCGGCTACCGACCTTGGGCTGCGTCAACCTGCATGCTTCGCTGCTGCCGCGTTGGCGCGGCGCCTCGCCGATCACGGCGGCGATCGCGGCCGGCGACCAGATCACCGGTGTGACCACGATGGCGATGGACAAGGGGCTCGACTCTGGGCCGATCCTGCTGCAGCGCGAGATCGCCATCGGTGACCGGGAGTCCGCCGCGGAGCTCGCCCCGCGGCTGGCAGCGGCCGGCGCCGAGCTGATGATCGAGACGGTGCGTGGACTGGCGGCAGGCGAGCTCGCGCCCCGGCCGCAGCAGGTAAAGCTGGTCACCCATGCGCCGATGCTCGTGCGTGCCGACGGCCGGGTGGACTGGCGGCTACCCGCCGCCACGCAGATCAACCGCCTGCGGGCTTTCACGCCCTGGCCCGGTCTGCACGCCGAGCAGGGCGGGCGGCCGGTC
>CALZJC010000409.1 GCA_945787525.1 Thermoanaerobaculia bacterium
ATCTGCTGGAAGGCGTCGGCAAGCACCCCGATCTCGTTACCCGTGTCGACATCGAGCGGCGTATCCAGCTGCCCCTTGCCGATGCGCAAGGCGGCGTCTCGCAGACTCTCCAGGGGCACCAAGATCGAGCGCGCGATCAGCAGGCCGAGCATGATGGCGGCGCCCAGGGCGGCGACGGCGATGGCCAGGTTGCGACGGTTGCCCACCGCCAACGCTCTCTCGATCTTCGCCGCGGCATCGGCCAGGCCAGCCTTCGCTTCATCTTCGAACTCCCGAATGCTCGGCACCAGCGTGTTGCCGTAGTGCGGCTCCAAGACGTCGTCGAAGTACTCCTGTACCTGGTCAGACGGGTGGTAGCGCCCCAGGTGCACGAAGCGCTCGATGCGCTCGGCGTAGACCTGGTACTCCGCCTCGAGCGAGCGAATCCGAGCCGAAAGGCGCAAGTATTCCTGCTCCGCCTGCGCGGCGTCGCCCCAACGCCGAGCACTCGCCTCGGCCGCCCGGCTCGCCACCCAGCTGCGCTCCAGCTCATTCTCGAAGTCCTGCAGGCTGTCGCGAATCGACTCACGGTCGATGTCCGCAGCCACTCCCCACTCCGATTCGTGACTGGCCTCCACCTGATCGCGATACCGGCCGGCCAACAGCTCCTGGGCGGCGAGCTGACTCGACTGCAGCGCCACTCGCATGCCGGTGGCCGCCTTGACCTGCTCGATCGACGACTGGCGCAGGTCCTCGACCTGGTGCAGCACCTTCGACGAAGTGCCGCCATAGAGGAAGGCGACCAGCCCGACCAACAGGGCGATGCCGACGAAGGCAGTGAGCAGGATCGGTCCGAGACGCACGATACGCCGCTAGCTAGCTGCCGACTGCCCGCAGCGGTTTCGAATCGCCCAGCGCCCCGATCGGCTCCGGCCGCCCGACGGCAAAGCCCTGCACGTAGTCGACGCCGATCTCGGCCATGCGGTGAAGGATCCGCTCGTTCTCGACGTACTCGGCGATGGTCTTCTTGCCGAGGGAGTGGGCGACGCTGTTGATCGACGCCACCAGGACATCGTCGGTGGGATCGTCGAGGATGCCCTTGACGAAGATGCCGTCGATCTTGACGAAGTCGACCGGCAGCGTCCGCAAGTAGCCGAAAGACGACACCCCGGTGCCGAAATCGTCGAGGGCGAAGTGGCAGCCGCGCTCGCGCAGGGCGCCGATGAAGCGCAGCGCCTTCTCCTGATCCTGCGCCGCCACCGTCTCGGTGACCTCGAAGCAGAGCTTCTCGGGCGGCACGTCGTAGCGCCCCAACTGGTCCTCGACAAAACGCCGGGTGCGTTCGCTGCCCAGGCTGTGGCCCGAGAGGTTGATGGCGCACAGGAAGAGGTTTGCCAGCTCGGATCGTTGGCTGGCCAGCCATTCGAGCGTGTTGGCGATGACCCAGCGATCCAGCCGCTCGATCAGTCGGTGCCGCTCCGCCGCGGGCAGAAACGAGCCCGGCCCGATGACGCGGTTGTCGCCATCGAGCATGCGGAGCAGAATCTCGATATGGTGCTGGGTGGCGTCGCCGGCGACAGGGCTGATCCGCTGCTGGTAGAGCCTGAAACGGTCCTCCTGCAGCGCCATCGAGATACGCGAGACCCAACGCATCTCTCCCTGGCGGCGGACGATCTCGATATCCTCGGGATGGTAGACGTGGAGCTCGTTGCGGCCCGCCAGCTTGGCGGCGTAGCAGGCCGTATCGGCCGCCTGCATCACCTCGCCGATGCTCTGGTCACCGTTGATCGGCACGACCGCGATGCCGGCGCTGACCGACAGCTGTTGCTCCTCCCAGTCGAAACAGAACGACTCGATTGCCTGCTGGATCGAGGCGGCCACAGAGCGCCCCTGTTCCAGCGAACAGAACTCCATCAGCACACCGAACTCGTCTCCGCCGAGTCGCGCCAGCGCGTCGCGGGGGCGCAGCTGCTGCTGGAACAGGCGGGCAAGCCGGCGCAGCAGATCGTCGCCTGCCTCATAGCCCCAGGTCTCGTTGATGAGCTGAAACTGGTTCAGGTCGACGTAGCAGAGGACGTGCTCGGACTGGGTGTCGGCGGCGCCGCGCAGCGCTTCCGCCAGACGGCGCTCGAACTCGCGCCGGTTGAGCAGGCCGGTCAGGGAGTCGTGGCTCGACTCGTAGTTCAGGATCTCGGACAGGGTGCGCGTCTCGGTCAGATCCTCGCAGACGATCAGCAACGAGACTTCGCCGTCGGCCGCGACGACGCTGCGCGCGGTCGTTCGCACCCAGAGAGTGGAGCCGTCCTGGTGCGCCTTGCGCGCTTCCCAGCGGCGCAGCGTCTCCTGCTCCTCGAAGCAGCGCTCGATCTGTTCCGACAGCGCCGGGCGCTGGTCCTCGGGATAGAGCTCCTCGAACCGGCGGCCGATCAGCTGCTCGACCCGGTAGCCCAGCGTCTCGGCCCCGTAACGGTTGACGGACGACATCGTGCCGTCGCGCTCGACGGTGAAGAACATCGAAGGATTGTCGTCGTAGAGCGAGCGGAAGCGCATCTCGCTGACCTGGAAGGCGATCTCGGCGCGGCGGCGCTCGACGAGATGGCTCCACTCCCGGAGCGCCCGTTTCACCACCTGCTGCATGCCCAGCAGGGTGGCCTCGGATTTGACGACGTAGTCCAGCGCACCGGCCTTCATCGCCTCCACGGCGGTCGTCTCGTCGCCGCTGGCGGCCATCACCACGACCGGATACATCGCCACGAGCTCGAAGCCCGGGATGAGGTCGGTGCCGCGGCCGTCGGGCAGCTTGAGGGCGGCGATCACCAGATCGGGAGCCTGCCGGGCGATCGCCGCCTGTGCCTCCGCCCGCGAGCCGGTCATCTGGAGATCGATGGCCCCAGCCGGCTCCAACCCGCGGCGAATGAGTTCCGACGCCTCGGCGTCGTTCTCCACCACCAGGATTCGCTTTGTGTCGGCCATCCGCTGGACCCGCCGGCACCCGGTCGCCTTCCGATGCCGCAGAGATTATCCTAGCAGCAGGCGGTTCAGCACGCCGGCTCCCTCTGATACGGTTTTCGACTCGAAACGTGTGCGGAATCGTCGGCATCGTAGGCGGAGCGATCGCCAGCGACGAGCGTGAGGCGCTCGCCCGGCGCATGGCTGCGACACTGGCCCACCGCGGCCCCGACGGCACCGGCTCCGTCGCCGACGGTCCCTGCGCCTTCGGCTTCCAGCGCCTGGCCATCATCGACCTCGACTCCGACTGCCCGCCGTTTGCCAACGAGGACCGCTCGATCTGGTCGGTCGCCAACGCCGAGATCTACAACAGCGACCCGCTGAGATCCGAGCTCGAGGACCACGGCCACTCGTTTCGCACTCACGTCGACACCGAGGTCATCCCGCACCTTTATGAAGAGCACGG
>CALZJC010000410.1 GCA_945787525.1 Thermoanaerobaculia bacterium
ACGGTGCCGGTGCAGGCATGCGCCACCCCTTCCTCGCCGGCCTCGCGGCACGGCTCGCCGAGCGCCGCATCGCTACCCTGCGCTACCGCTTTCCGTACCGCGAGGCGGGCCGCCGACGCCCGGACCACGCCAGGCGCCTCGAAGCCACGGTACGCGCGGCGCTGGCAGCGGCCGACCGGCTGGCCCCGGACCTGCCGCTCCTGGCGGGCGGCAAGTCGATGGGCGGACGCATGACCTCCCGCACCGCGGCGGCGGAGCGGCCGCCGCAGCTGCGCGGTCTGGTGTTCTTCGGCTTTCCACTGCACCCCGCCGGGCGGCCGGGCAACGAGCGCGCCGACCATCTCGGCGCGGTGCGGCCGCCGATGCTCTTCCTGCAGGGTGACCGCGACAAGCTGGCCGATCTCGATCTGCTGCGCCCGGTCTGCGACGCGCTGGGCGATCGAGCCACGCTGCGGGTGATCGCCGGCGCCGATCACGGTTTCCGGGTGCTCAAGCGCTCCGGCCGAACCGACGACGAGGTGATGGCCGAGCTGGCCGACGCGACCGCCTCCTGGGCGGCGTCGCTCCGGCCCGGCGACTGCCGCAGCGGCTGCTGACGATGAAGCACGCGGCGCCAACGACCAGACCGAGAGTCGTCATCCTGGGAGGCGGCTTCGGCGGCCTCTACGCGGCCAAGGCACTGGCCCGGGCGCCGGTGGACGTCACCCTGATCGACCGGCGCAACCACCACCTCTTCCAGCCGCTTCTCTACCAGGTGGCCACCGCCGGCCTGAGCGCGGTGGATATCGGCGAGCCGATTCGCAAGGTGCTGCGCCGGCAGCGCAACGTGACCGTGCTCATGGCGCACGCCGACCGCGTCGACACCGCGGGCCGCCGAGTGCTCCTGGCCGGCGGCGCAGACGTGGCGTACGACTTCCTGATCGTCGCCACCGGCGCCGTCGATTCCTACTTCGGTCGCGACGAGTGGCGCCGTCACGCTCCGGGGCTCAAGACCCTCGAGGACGCCCTGACCATCCGCCGCCGCCTGCTCTCGGCGTTCGAGCGCGCCGAAGCCCTCGACGACGCCGACGACCGCCGGGCCTGCATGACCTTCGTCGTGATCGGCGGCGGTCCCACCGGCGCCGAGCTGGCCGGCGCGATGGCGGAGGTCGCCCGCCACACCCTGGCGCGCGACTTCCGGCGCATCGACCCGGGCGACGCGCGCATCCTGCTGCTCGAGGGATCGGATCGCATTCTCGGGAGCTACCCACCGGAGCTGTCCGACAAGGCGCGGCAGCAGCTCGAGCGGCTCGGAGTCGAGGTGCGAACCGGGGCCCTGGTCACCAACGTGGACGCCACCGGTCTCGAGGTCGGCGGCGAGCGGATCGACAGTCGTGCCATCGTCTGGGCCGCCGGGGTGGCCGCCTCGCCTCTGGGCGCCACCCTCGGCGCTCCCCTCGACCGGGCCGGCCGGGTGCTCGTCGAGCCGGATCTGTCGGTCCCCGGCCACCCCGAGGTGTTCGTGATCGGCGACCTGGCGGCGGTCTACCAGGACGGAGCCGCCGCGCCGGGCACCGCTCCGGTGGCGATCCAGGGCGGCTGGCACGCGGCGGCCTCGATCCGGCGAGCGCTCACCGGCCGGCCGGCCCTGCCTTTCATCTACCGCGACCGTGGCTCGATGGCGACCCTCGGCCGCAAAGCCGCGGTGGCGGTCATCGGGGGTCTGCGCCTATCCGGCTTTGTCGCCTGGTTGAGTTGGCTGTTCGTGCACATCTTCTTCCTCATCGGCTTTCGCAATCGCTTCGTAGTGATCTTCGAGTGGGCCTGGTCGTACCTGACCTACCAGCGGAGCGCCCGCCTCATCCTGCACGAAGCAGCCGACGAAGGGCCGCCCCGGGCACCACCTCTGTGAACCCCATGACAGCGCCGCGTCGGTCGAACCTCTAGAATGTTGATCGTCTGGTGCGCTATCTCGACCCGGGGAAGCCAAAACAGATGCGCCGACTCACCCTAAAGAGGCAGCCGCGGGGCTTCTCGATGGTCGAGATCCTGGTGACCATCACGATCATCGGGATCATCGCGATCTTCGTCATCCCCAACTTCCTGGACTCGCTGCACAAGGCCAAACAGAAGAGGACCATGGCCGACCTGCACGCGATCGGGAGGGCGGCGATGTCCTGGCTCACCGGCGAGATGGGCGCCGCCGCGGCGGGCGCCGCGGCGAATCTCGGCGACTACGGCAGCGCCGTGGACTCCTCGGACCTGAGGGATCTCCTGGTCCCCGACTACGTGGCCGACGTACCGCGGTTCGACGGCTGGGGAAACGACTTCGAGTACTTCCTCAAGACGGACGACCTCCTGGCCAGCCAGGTGATGCTGATCCGCAGCCCGGGACGCGACGGCGTCTTCTCTACCGACAGCTACTCTTTCGGGCCTTTCGTCGCCACCGACTATGCCCAGGACATCGTCTGGGCGGATGGGATTTTCATCCGCTGGCCGAGCGGCGTCTCCACCAGCGATCCCTGAGGCGCCGCCGACCGAGCGGCGCCGCCGTCAGCCGTCTGCCTGCACGCTCTCCGCGTAGAAGTCCTCGAGCTGCTGCACGTAGAGCTCCCACTTGACCTGGCTGATGCCGAGGAGTACGAGCAACAGGAACGCCGCGATCATCAGAGCCGCCAGGCGAGTGGTGTTGCGCGTCAGACCGGCGATCCGCGCCTGGATTAGCGACGCGAGCTCCCAGGCCAGGACCACCGTGATCATCACTCCCAGCACGAGGTAGCCCCAGTTTCCGGTCAGCCGGCGCAGCGCTTCGGCGCTGTCACCGGAAGGCAGCAGCCGCAGCGTCAGCAGGCCGTGGACGACCGTCAGGACGAGCAGGCTCGCGAAAGTCACCACCCTGGAGAGATTGCGGGTCTCACCCCTGCGCCGCGCCATGAGCAAGGCGACGAGCTCCTGGCCCACGACCAGGGCAAACGCGGCCAGGAGCCACAGCTCCCAGATGGTCAGCGTCCGGAGCACCCGCGGAGTATACGTTCTCGTGCGAGAATGCACACTGCCCCGGCCGGACCGGCGCCCGGGCGGGCGCGCCGGCCGCTATCCGCCGTCACCTTCAGGCAGCAGGGTCTCGGAGTAGATCGCGTCGAGCTGGTCGAGATAGATGTCCCACTTGACCTGGCTGATCCCGAGCAGCACCAGCAGCAGCGCAACCGCGATCAGCAGCGCCACCAGCCGCGACACCGTTCGGGTGAGGCCGGCAGCACGCGCGTGGACGAGCGCAGCCAGCTCGTAGGCCAGCACCAGCGCGATCATCACTCCCAGGACCAGGAGGCCCCAGTTCCCCATCGGCAGACGCCGTAGCCCCTCAACGCCGCGGGCGCCGTCCTCGAGCCGCAGCCAGCGCAGCTCGAAGAG
>CALZJC010000411.1 GCA_945787525.1 Thermoanaerobaculia bacterium
ATCGAACATCGCCGCGGGCCGCGCTGCGCCGGCGGCCGTCGCCGCAGCCAGGGCCCGCCGATACCGCGTGGCGGCCCGTCTCGATCCGCGCCCGCCGCGGGATCGCCGGGCCACCGCCGGCTCCGTTCCCCGCTCTGCCTCCGCCACCTGCTCGGCCACCGGCTCGGAGTGCTCCAGTCCCTTGAGGTCACTCCACAGCAGCTCACGGTCCTGCGGGCCGGCATCGATCGCCACGATCGCGATCGCTGGCGTGAGCAGCGGCCCGTCCGGCGAGTCGATCCGCAGTCGCAGGTCGTAGGCCCCGGCTGGGACAGCGGGGGCGAGGAATCGCGCGGTCAGAGATGCGACGTCGCCCACCGCGCGCTGCTGGCCAGCCGTTTCGATCGGCGCGGTGGCGACGACGTGGCGGTCTGCGGCGGCGCGGCCGGCGGCCTCTCCATTCGAGCCGGCGGCAAGAAGCTCCGCCCACCCGGTCACCGGGCCCGGCGGCAGCCGGTCGGCGAAGAGAACCGCGTCGGTGGCGTGGCCGCCCACGAGGACCGGGCGGGCAGCCGGCAACAGAGGCCGGCCAGTGACGGCGAACGGATAGGCGTTGCCTTCGGCCGCCAGCCAGCCCGCCCGGCCACGGACGGCCAACCAGGGGTCACGGAACCGGGGACCGGCGATGAGCGGAGGCGGCAGCCTCGGCCGGTCGCCGCTCGCCACGGGCACCTCCAGGCGGGTAAAGGCCAGTCCACGAGCCAGCGAGCGCGCGTTGTGCACCATGACGCGCATCTGGTAAGAGCCGGGGGGCAGCTCCAGCCAGGCGACAAACCGCAGCCCGCCGTTCCAGACAGCCTCACCGTGGCGCCCCACGTCCAGGGTGAATGCCTCGGCCAGGTAGCCCGCCACGGCGCCGGCGGCGTCGAGGGCGTAGGCGTAGATCTCGACCGGGGTGACGGTGGCCTGATTGGCATCGAGGAAGGTGCCGCCGTCGATCTCGATGAAAAGGGCGATCCGGGAACTGCCCGCAACCGCCGGCATCGGGCAGGCGAGCACCGCGAGAGCGATCTCGCCGCCGGGATCATCGCGCAGGATCGCTCGGGCGATCTCGGGCCGCAGGCCCCGCAGTCTCTCGGCCTGGAGAGCCGGCGCCGAGTCGAACGGGTCGAGGCCCGCGGGCGGGGCCGCCGGCGGCCCCGCCGGCGCCGCCGTTTGCGGCGGATCCTGGCGCGGGGCGGCTGCGGCCGAGGCCAGCGTCGCGCCGGCCAGGGCACTGAGGATCAGCCACTCGCGGCAGCCGAAGCGCCGCGGCGCGGGGCCCCGGCCGCGAGGACCGCCCGGCATCCTCACCGCGCGGCGACCGCTACCGCAGGCTCCGAGCCGCTGTCCGAGCGGCGCCAGATCCAGGCCTCGGGCGGCAGCGGTACGGCCGAGCTGGCCCCCACGTCGAGGCTCAGGCTCAGGGTCGAATCGACCCGCGCCAGCTGGTCGCGGACGCCGACCGAGATCTTCTGCGGCCCGGGCTTCATCTCTAGCCGCAGAGGATAGGCCGCGCGGCCTTCGGCGGTCTCGAGGATGCGCTCGTTGGGAATCCGGATCGGCAGGTCGATGCGCTGCGGCCGCGACACTCCGCCGCCTTCGTCACGGGCGACGACCACCAGGGTGACCTGCGCCACGTGGCTGTCCTCTTCGGGTATCAGCAGCAGCTTGCGGAACGGGATCGTCACCGTCACCGAGACGACGTAGCGGTTCGCATCGGCTGGGGCCTGCTCGCCGGGGTCGAGGCGCACCTCCAGAGGGTTGCGCTCGAGATCGTGATGCAGAGCGGACAGCGTCAGATCCTGCAGGTGGGCGAACGGGTCACGCAGGCGGAAGCCTTCCAGATGACGGACCACCAGAGCGGGGTCGGCCAGTCTGACCTCGATCCGGTGGTACTCGTGATCCTCGCCGGCCGGCCGCAGGTAGCCCAGCGAGTAGAACGAGCTGAAGTCTCCGCGCATGCGGTCGAGAAGGCCTCCGATATTGCTGCTGCGGGTGAAGGCCACTCCACCTGTGCCCTCCGCCAACTGCAGCAACGATTCGTCCAGGGCGAAGCTCTCCAATTCGGCGACCATCAGCGAGCCGGGGCCCTGGCCGCTTTCGGAGTAGTCACCACGGTTCTCGGCCGATAGCGACGACTGCGCGCGCCGGTTGTTGTTCGAGATCGGATAGAAGGCGACACTGTTGGCGTTCGCCTCGACGACCAGTCGGCGCAGTATCCGCGAGGCATCGAACTCGAGCGAGTTGAGTGACACCAGGCGGCTGGCGACCCGTGACTGGTTGTTCGCCGTCAACCAGGTCTCGAACTTGCCCCGCCAGGCGGTGACCAGGGACTCGGCGGTCCGTGCCGGCATGCCGTCGCTGACGTAGAGGATGCCCTTGCGCCCGGGCATGCCCGCCAAAGTTCTCGTGAAGCCCTTGAGCAACTCGACGGTCGCTTCTACCTTGCGGTAGCGCCGCTCGGCGACGATCCGTATCTCGTCCCCCAGTCGCTCTGCTTCGAGGATGGCCGCTTCGAGCACCAGCGGGTTGAGCGGTGTCGGCTTGGCCAGGCTGGCGCGCTCGATACGACGCATCAGGCTGCGGTACTCGATCTCGAACTGGACATGCCGGCCCAGCCGCTGCTCCATGCGGTCGAGCGCCTCGAGCACCAGACCGGTGTCGTTGGTGAACGGCTGTTCGACGGTCACCTCGTCGCCGGTCCGAACGAGCATCATGAGGTCCTCTGCGTCACGCCGCGCGGTGAGATAAGAGCGCAGCTCACCGATCATGCGATTGCGATTCTCCGGTCGGATGTTGAGCTCGTCCACCAGCAGCACGAGCTGCAGCCGCTGCGTCTCGGGTGTCGGCAGGATGGTCAGCTCATCCCCCGGGCTGTCCGGCGGCAGGACCCGGCCGCCGGCGACGGCGAAGAAGTTGCTGATCTCCATCTGCTCGCCGTCTTCCCAGATCGTGAAGCTCGCGGCGTCCAGGTCGGTCACCGGCACGCCGTTGCGGTCGGTGACCATCACCTCGACGTTGACGACGTTGACGTCGACGGTGTCCATGAACGGGCCGGGCGACTGCGGCGCCGCAAGTCGGGCGGTGCCCAGCAATCCGCAGACCAGGACCGCGAAAATCCCTCCACACTTTTTTGGACTCGCCACCAGTCCGCCTCCTCGTCAGTTGCGTAGATCATATTCGAGTACGGGCGGACGGTTGCGGAGTTCGGCGCCAGCCGCCCGGGAGGACTAACCTGACCTTCTCACCAATCGTCTACGAAACGCCGTATCTACCTGAATCTGCAGCGTTACGCTCCGGTCGGGCATCCTCAGCGTGCTTCGAGCACGCTTG
>CALZJC010000412.1 GCA_945787525.1 Thermoanaerobaculia bacterium
GAACCCGGTCTCGTAGATGCCGCCGGCCAGCACCTCCCGCGCCTTGGGGTAAAGCTCGTCGCGGGCGGCGGTGAAGCCGGCGATCTCCTTGTCGAGGATGCCGATCAGGGGGCTCTCGGGAGTCAGTTCGCGAACCTCCGCGAGATGGCTGTCGTAGAGCGCGATCAGCGAGCCGAAGTCCTGTCTCAGCTCCGTCTTGGCGAGCTCCAGGTCGCGGCTCTCGCGCAGCCTCTCGAGCCGCAGCCCATCGGCCACTTCGCCCTGGGGCCAGGCGACCAGCGCCCGGTCGCGCAACAGCTCGGCCAGCTCCTTCGGCTTGTCGAACAGCCCGGCGAGCGCCATCAGGCTGGCCTGGGTTCTCTCGCGATAGGCCGCGGAGGGCTCCGCCGGCTGGATCTTGAGGAACTCCTGCCGCACCGCCGCCGCCTTGACCCGCTCCTCGAAGAACGGATGGGTGCGCCAGTAGCCGTAGTCGCGCGACTGGGGCATGTGGGCGCGCATGGTGTCCATCAGCTTGCCGGTGCCGTTCGGGTCGAAGCCCGCGGCGGCGGCGAGCCGCTGGCCCTCCTCGTCGGCCTCGTCCTCGAACTCGCGGCTGTAGTTGCGCAGCAGCAGCTCGCTGACCACGGCGCCGGCGGCGGCGGTGCCGTAGATGATGTCGCCGCTGTTGCTGCGCTCGCCGCCGGTGGGATCGTAGGGGTTGGTCGGCTGTCGGCCGGAACCGCTGTCGGCGCCGATGATGACGCCGGCCAGGACCGCCTGGCTGACGACGTTGAGCAGCGTCGCGCGGCGCTTCATCTTGATGCCGTGCTCGAGCGCCACGTGGCCGAGCTCGTGGCCCAGCAGACCGGCCAGCATGTCGTCGTCCAGCGGCAGATCGAGCATGCCGCGGGTGAGGAAGATCTGGCCGCCCGGCAGGGCGAAGGCGTTGGGCTCGGGCATGTCCACCAGGTAGAAGGTGAACGGCATCTCCTGGAAGAGCGACTCCTGCGCCAGCCGGTAGCCGATCTCGGCCACCCTGCGCAGCTCCTCCGGGCGGTCGAGCTCGCCGTAGTACTCGACGGCCTGGGCGGCGGCTTCGAGGCTTTTCTTGAAGAGCTCTTTCTTTTCGACCGTCTGGGCCGGCGCGGGGGCCGGCACGACGAGGGTCGAGAGCAGGCCCAGGAGGGTCACGGACGCGGTGAGTTTGCAGCGCATCACCTGAGAACCGTAGCAGGATCCGTGCCGGCTGTGTCCCGCGGCCGGCCGGCTTGGAGCCGAGGGGCAGGCCCTCTGGACGGGTGGAGAACGTTGGTAGAGTGAAGCGGGGCCGAGCGCCGTTCCGGCGCAAGAAAGAAGGAGCGACATGAGCGAAGAGACGACCGCGGAGTCGACCGCGACACTGCCGCCGCCGAACGAGGCCTCGGCGGCCGAGGAGATCTCGCAGCGGGCCGACACCGTCTGGACCCGGGGTGAGGGCGCTGGGCCGGCGATCGCCAAGGTGGGCAGCCGGAGCGTGCGCGGCGAAGGTGGCCGGGTGGCGATCCTGGCCGGCTGTAGGACGCCGTTCGCCAAGGCCGGTACCGATCTCAAAGAGATGGACGTGGTCGACCTTTCGGGCGCCGCGGCCGGCGAGCTGATGTCGCGCTCCGGCGTCGACCCGGAGGAGATCGACCTGTCGATCTTCGGTTGCGTAGTGCCTGCGTTGCACGCGCCCAACCTGGGGCGCGAGGTGGTCTTTCGCGCCTCGCTGCCGATGACCATCCCGGGGACGACGGTCAATCTGGCCTGTGCTTCGTCGAATCGCGCCATCACCTCGGGCGCCGAGGCGATTCTCACCGGCCAGTGCGAGGTGGTTCTGGCGGGCGGCGCCGAGTCGCTGAGCAACGTGCCGATCCAGTACTCGAAGAGCGGCGCCCGGCGGCTGATGGAGTTCTCCAAGGCGCGCTCGCTCGGCCAGCGGCTGGCGGTGCTCTCGCGGGTGCGACCGAAGGACCTGGCGCCGGTGCCGCCGGCGATCGCCGAATACGTCACCGGCCAGACGATGGGCCAGTCGGCCGAGAAGATGGCCAAGGAGAACGACATCTCGCGCCGCTCTCAGGACGAGATCGCCCTGATGTCGCATCAGCGGGCCGCCGCCGCCACCGCCGAGGGGCGGTTTGCCGAGCAGCTTGTCCCGGTCTTCCCGCCGCCGCGTCAGAACCGTGCGGTCACCACCGACAACGGCGTCCGTGGCGACAGCTCGCTGGAGGCCTTGGCCGGCCTGCGCACGGTGTTCGACAAACGGTACGGCAGCCTGACCGCCGGCAACTCGAGCCCGATCACCGACGGCGCCTCGGCGGTGATCCTGGCCAGCGAAGAGAAGGCCAGGGGCCTGGGCAGCGAGCCGCTGGGCTACATCCGGTCGTTCGCCTACGCGGCGCTCGATCCGGGCAGCCAGCTCCTGCAGGGCCCGGCCTACGCCGCGCCGATGGCCCTCGAGCGGGCCGGGCTGGGGCTGGCCGACATGGATCTGATCGAGATGCACGAGGCGTTCGCCGCCCAGATCCTCTCCAACATGAAGGCGTTCGCCTCGCCGAAGTTCGCCCGCGACGAGCTGGGCCAAAGCGCGCCTGTCGGCCAGGTCGACTTCGAGCGGTTCAACGTCAACGGCGGCTCGATCGCCATCGGCCATCCGTTCGGCGCCACCGGCGCCCGGGTGGTGATGCAGCTGCTCTACGAGCTCAAGCGCCGCGGCCTCAACCTGGGTCTGCTGACGGTGTGCGCGGCGGGCGGTGTCGGCTTCTCGATGGTGGTAGAGCGCGAGTAGGCGGCGCCCACACGGGCCGCCAGCATCGCGCGTCGCCTGTCCCCCCATGCGTGCCACGCCACTCGCCGATCACCTGGTGGTGGACCTGAGCCGCCACCTGCCGGGCCCCTACGCGGCGCGCATCCTGCGCGACCTCGGCGCCCGCGTGGTCAAGGTGGAGGAGCCCGCCATGGGCGACCCGGTGCGCCAGGCGCCGCCGCTCCAGCGGGGCGTCAGCGCCCTGGCGACGTCGTTGCTGGCTGGCGTCGAGAGCGTCGCCCTGGATCTTCGGCGAGGTGGTGGCCGCGCCGTGCTGGACCGGCTGCTGGCGGGCGCCGACGTACTGCTCGAAAGCTCGCGGCCCGATGGGCTCGAGCGGCTCACCGGCGCCGCACCGGCGGAGATGGCGCGGCGTCATCCGCGACTGGTGGTCTGTTCGATCTCCGGCTGGGGTCAGAGCGGCCCCCACCGGCTGCGCACCGGCCACGACCTGGGCTACCAGGCGCTGGGCGGCTCGCTGGCGCCGGTGGACGGCATGCCGGCGTTGCCGGCGGCCGATTTGCTGGGTGGCT
>CALZJC010000413.1:0-3338 GCA_945787525.1 Thermoanaerobaculia bacterium
GACTTCCAGCCCATCGACTGGTCGGTCGAGCGGCGCGAGCGCGACGGCGACGCCGCCATCGACGAGGCCGAGGCCTCGATGCGGCGCACGCGGCTGGCGATCAAGTACCCCACCGTCACCAAGACGCGCAGCCCGAACCGCCTCATCCGGCGACGCTGCAACTTCAGCGTCATCTACCGGCCGGCGGCGACCATTCCCGGCGTGCGCTCCAACTTCACGCAGGACCTCGACCTGCACATCGTGCGAGTGGCCACCGGCGGCACCTACGGCGACCCCGGCCAGCTGGTCGGCCGGGAGGCGGCGGTGTCGATCCGCATGGTCGAGCGCAAGGCGGTCGAGGAGGCGGCGACGTACGCTTTCGAGCTGGCTCGCCGGCACGGCTTCCCGGTGACCTCGTCATCGAAATACACCATCCAGCGGGTCACCGACGGGCTGTTCCAGGACGTGGCTCACGAAGTGGCCGGGCGCTATCCCGAGGTGCCCCACTCGGTCGAGCTGTTCGACGCCCTGCTCGCCAAGGTCATCATCAAGCCGGACGACTACCGGGTGGTGCTGGTGCTCAACGAGTACGGCGACTTCCTGTCCGACCTGGCGTCGGGCCTGGTCGGCAGCCTCGGCACCGGCGCCAGCGGCAACTTCTCCTTCAACGAAGACAACCAGGTGGAGATCGCGCTGTTCGACCCCGCCGGCGGCACGGCGCCCGACATCGCGGGCAGGAACATCTGCAACCCCACCGGCATTCTGCTCTCCTTCGCCATGCTCCTGGACCACGTCGAGCGCCGCGACCTGGGCGGGGCGCTGCGCCAGAGCCTCTACTCGGCGATCGCCGACGGCGAAGCCACGGGCGACCTCGGGGGCAAGCTGAAAACCACGGAGTTCACTCGCAAGGTGGTAGATCGACTCGGCGATCGGCTGGCCGTTTGAGCTCTAACCCCTTTATCCGCTAGAATATGCGCTTGTTTGCCCGAGCGAGCCACCGAGGTTCGCGCCTGACGGCACGTTGGACGATGGATCATCGGGGCTCGATCCGAACTCTCGCTGGCTGCGCCGGCCTGGCGCTCGCGGCGGTCATGCTGCCGGCCACGCCGGCAGCCGAGGCGGCCAGCCTGGGCGGTTCGCGGTCCTCGGTCAGCCAGCAGAACTACCAGGCCCGGCGGCACGAGTTCACCTTCATCCGCACGCCCACCCAGGTCAGGCAGTTCGTCACCAACGGCTGGCTCGTGCCGGTGCGCGGCAACGGCGACTATGCGCTGCACGCGGTCTCGTTCCCCTACGCCCGGCCGGAGGTCAAGCTGTTCGTCGAGCGTCTGGCCCAGCAGTACCGCGCCTCTTGCGGCGAGCAGCTGGTGGTGACCAGCCTGACCCGGCCGACGAACCGGCAGCCGCGCAACGCCTCGCCGCTGTCGGTGCACCCGACCGGCATGGCCATCGACCTGCGGCGCAGCTGGAAGTACGCCTGCCGGCGCTGGCTGGAGAGCACACTGCTCTACCTCGAAGGCCGGGGCGTGCTCGAGGCGGCACGCGAGAGACGGCCACCGCACTACCACGTCGCCCTTTACCCCAGACCGTACGCCGCCTATGTCGCCAACCTAGGCAACGAGGAGCGCGGCGAGTACTACGTCGTCCACGGCGACACTCTCTACTCGATAGCTCGTCGCCACGCCACGACCGTGGGCATGGTCAAGCAAGCCAACGGCCTGCGCAACGATCGGATCTACCCGGGCCAGGTACTCAAGCTGCCGGCCCGTTGACCTTCGTCTCGGCCGCCCTCCCCGATCCGCCGGCCGGGCGACAACCAGCTCTAGCAGGCGCTGCGCAGCTCTACCGCGCGCCGCGGAATTCCTCTTCGAGGGACGCCACCTCTTCCGGCGGCAGCTTGCGGAACAGGATCCCGGGATCGCCCAGAGGTCGGCCGGCTTCGAGCGCCGCCAGCTCGGCGGCGGCGCCGCGGCCGGGCCAGGGCGGCATGCCCGCGCGCTCGCCCAGCGCCGCCAGCACCTCCTCGGCGGTTGCCGGGATCACCGGCCACGAGAGCACGGCGAACAGCCGGATCAGCTGGACGCCGGTGCGCACGATCATCGCCGCCTGCTCCGGGTCGGTCTTGATCACCTTCCACGGCGCGGCCCCCTGAAAGTACTCGTTGCCGCGAACCCAGATCGCTCGCAGCTCGGCCAACGCCTTGCGGAACTCGATGCGCTCCAGGTGCTCGCCATAGGCGGCGATGCGCCGATCCAGCTCTGCGACCAGCGCCGCCTCCTCGGCGCCGGGCTCGCCGCCCGCCGGCACCACGCCGTCGAACCGCGAGCCGGCGAACTTGAGACAGCGGTTGACGAAATTGCCGAAGGTGTCGGCCAGGTCCTTGTTGCAGCCACCGGCGAACAGCTCGAAGGTGAAGTCGGTGTCGTCGGACTCGGGCGCGTTGGCGATCAGCCAGTAGCGCCAGTAGTCGGCCGGCAGCTTGTCGAGCGCCTGGTCCATGAAGACGCCGCGCCGGCGGCTGGTCGAGAACTTGCCGCCGTAGTAGGCCAGCCAGTTGAAGCCCTTGATGGTGTCGACCAGCTTCCAGGGCTCCTCCGAGCCCAGCAGCGTGGCCGGGAAGCTGACCGTGTGGAACGGCACGTTGTCCTTCGCCATGAACTGCACGTAGCGCACGTCGTCCACCTCGTACCACCAGGAACGCCAGTCGCGCTGCTCGCCCGCCGGCGCCGCCTCGGCCCACTCGCGGGTGGCGGCGATGTACTCGATCGGCGCGTCGAACCAGACGTAGAACACCTTGTCCTCGAAGCCCGGGCGGTCCACCGGCACTCCCCAGTCCAGGTCGCGAGTGATACAGCGGTCGCGCAGCCCCTCGGTGAGCCACTTGCGGGCGATCGAGGAGACCAGGGTCGACCAGGTGTCGTGCGTCTCGACCCAGGCTGCGACCCGCTCCTGGAGCCGCGACAGCAGCAGGAACAGATGGCGGGTCTCCCGCACCTCCAGATCGGTCGAGCCCGACACCGCCGAGCGCGGCTCGAGCAGGTCGGTGGGATCCAGCACCCGGGTGCAGTTCTCGCACTGATCGCCGCGCGCCGCGTCGTAGCCGCAGTGCGGACAGCTGCCGACGATGTAGCGATCGGGCAGGTAGCGGCCGTCGGCGTTCGAGTAGACCTGCCGCATGAGGCGCTCCTCGATCAGGCCGTGCTCGTCCAGCTTGGCGCACAGGTGCCGGGTCAGCTCGTGGTTCTGGGGCGACGAGCTGCGGCCGAACCAGTCGAACGACAGGCGGAACTGCCGGTAGATCCCGGCCTGGATCTCATGCTGCTGGCGGCAGAACTCGTCCACCGGCAAGCCCGCCTCGA
>CALZJC010000413.1:3384-6284 GCA_945787525.1 Thermoanaerobaculia bacterium
TTGCCCAGATGCTTGATGCCGTTGATGTACGGCAGGGCGCTGGTGACGAGGATGCGGGCCATGGAGAGGGTTCTGCCGGCGGCGTTCCAGCCGCGGTGGTCGGGCCGGCCCGACTCGACCACGAACCCTAACAGGATCGATCAGCCGGCAGCGATCGGCGGGTCGAGCACTCGGCGCACCCCTGCGGCGAGCCACTCCTCCAGCCACAGACGGCTGCGCACCACGGAGCGGAGTGATCCATTCATGTCGCGCCGGATCGGCACTCTCTGGAGCCGGTAGGGCGAGGCGCCGGGCCAGACCGCGCGGCCGCCACGTACGACCGCCGACCGGTAGTGGCGGACCACCTCACGCTCCACCCGGCGCGAGCGCAGGCCGCGCGGATAGCAGAAGCTCTCCACCGGCCGCCCCAGGTGGTCCTCGAGCTGGCGCTTCGAATCGACCAGCTCATGACGCAGCTCACTCTCCGGCAGCCGCCGCAGATCCGGATGGGTGCAGGTATGGCAGCCGATCTCGACCAAGCCGCTGGCCGCCATCTCGACCATCTGCTCCCAGGTGAGCGGCGGCAGCTCCGGGTGCGGCCCCGAGCGGATCGCCCCGGGATGCTTGCCGGTGACCAGGTCCACCTGCACGAACAGGGTGCAGGGCAGGTTCAGCTCCCGCAGCACCGGCCAGCCCACCGCGTACTGGTTCTCGTAGCCGTCGTCGAACGTCAGCACGACCCTCGGCCGATCGCGGGAGAAGCCGCTTTCCGGCTCGACCAGAGCCTCGGACAGCGGCACGACCTCACAGGTCTCGGCCAACTCCTCCATCTGCCGGCGGAAGTCCGCCGCCGCGATGTCGATGACCAGATCGGTTCCGGCTCCCACCAGGTGATAGCCGAGGATCATCGTGCCGCCGGACCTCGCCGGCAGCAGCGCCTGGCAGGCGCGCACGACGCGGCGGGCGAGACGTAGAGGCTCGACAGAGCCCCCTGCCTCCTGGCGGCCGACAACGTTCACCGATTCCGTCATGGGTACCCGGTCAGGCCGTCCCACCCCTCTCACCGCGCAGCGTCCAACGGCCTCGCACGCGATGAGAGTGAGCCCTGCAGGTGGAGGCGCGCAGCAAGTCTACAGCAGTCCTCCAAGACCCGCCTTACGCGGCCCGTTACGCCGACTCGGCTTCTACGGCGCCCTTTCCCTGCCGCACCACACAGACGATCAACAGCAGCAGGAACGGAAACACCGGCGTCCTCTGCCGGGCGATGATCCCCAGGTTGCCAAAGGTCAAACCGATCATCAGGGTGTAGAGCAGCAGCAGCGGCAGGGCGAAGCGGATAAGGCGGTTCTCCCGCCAGTGCCGCAGGGCGGTCTTGAGCTCGATCCGGTTCTTCCAGATCAGCCACCAGAGAATGATGATCTCCACCGCGGAGACCAGGGCGGTCAGGTTGTGGACCTCCCAGGGAAACGGCCGCACCCAGACGTTGAGCAGCGCCGCCGGGATGCCCAGGATCCCCGCCGGCACCGCGCCGATGCTGCTGCCGCCGGTGACCGTCTGCTGGTTCCAGTAGCCGACGAACTCGGAGAAGCCGGCGATGCTCGGATCCTCGAGCTGGAAGCGCGTGTCGTCACCGAAGACCGCCGTCATGCCCCTGAGGGCGAAAACGAAGAGCACGAACAGCACCAAGACCTCGAGAACCCGCCATCTCTCCGCGTAGATGCGCCGGCCCAGCCAGTGCCCGATGATCGCCGCGAACGCCAGAACCACGGCGACGTGGGGACGCACCGCGAACCCCAGGGCGACCCCGGCGGCGAGCCACATCCAGTAGATCCGCTCACCCCGCCCCGCGTAGCCCAGGGTGGCGAGCCCGATGGCCAGCAGCGTCACCGCCTCCTTGCCGACACTCGACGGCCAGAACCAGAGGGACGGCCAGAGCAGGGCCCAGAGCGCGAAGCGGCCGGTGGCCTCCACCGACAGCGTCCTGTAGGAGGCCTTGAGGATGGCGAACAGCCCCAGCAGGGCGATCAGCGAGAACAGCAGAAAGTGACTGCGCAGGCTGGGGCCGACCAGCGCCGCAGTGAGCCCGGCCAGGTTGTCCATGAACGGCGTCCCCCACCACTGCGGCCCGCCGAACCAGTGTCCCAGACCGAGCACGGACAGGTCGAGATCCCACAGCTGGCGCGCCATCTCGAGGCCCTTGCTGTGGTAGGTGACGGAGTCGCCGCGCCCTTCGTACAAGCGGAAGATCACCTCGTAGCGCGCCGTGCTGCCGATGATCCGCAGGAGCAGCGCGGCGACGAGCAGACGCGGCGCCAGGGGCACGATCCTCCGCAGCGGTCCGGGCAGGAACAGCACGACCAGGAGGGCCGCGGCGATGAAGGCGATGGCGTTGTAGGTCATCTCAGAACAGCTCCAGATCGCCCAGACTGCATCGCCAGCCACTCGCGGCGGCGGGGTCCGCGGCGCCGTCGCCAGGAGCCAGCTCGCGCACCACCAGCTGCGGACCCAGCCACCGAGCCGGCAGAAAGCCGGCGCCGCGCAGCGCTCGCCGCTCCGGAGTGCCGGGCGCCGCCACCGCCACCAGGCAGTCGGCATCCACGGCGCGCACCAGCCGCGCCAGCAGATCGGCTGCCATCTCGCGCCCGCGGCCGCCGCCACGAATCAGGACCTCACTGATCTTGACCTCCTCGAGCCCCGCGCGACGTCGCCGATGGAAGACCAGCGCCGCAGCCGCTTCCCGGTCCGTCTCAAACAGGGCACGATAGTGGTAGCCGGGGACCGCATCGTAGCGCCAGCGCAGGTACTCCGGCGACAAGGGCGTCCGCAGCCGGCCGTCGTCGTCCGAGGCGCTCCCGAAATCGACCCACTCCGCACCGGTCAGCATCTCCAGCAGCGCCGCAATACGCGACAGCTCGCCGCCC
>CALZJC010000414.1 GCA_945787525.1 Thermoanaerobaculia bacterium
CTTCCAGTGCCGCCAGATGACGCCGAACCGGGTTGGTGGCGCGAAGCGAACATAGACAAAGGCTGGATCGTCGGCCGCCGGCCGGCTCTGGCCGACGAACAGGGGCAGCAGGCTCTCGCCCTCGACCGGTCGCGGAGCTTCCAGCTCGAGCAGCTCGAGCAGCGTCGGCAGGATGTCGACCTGCTGCACGAGGCTGGGCTCGCGGCCGGTGCGATGCTCCCCGGGCAATCGGACCAGCAGCGGCACTCGCAGGGATTCCGCGGTCAGCCGTAAGCCGTGCCGCCAGACACCGTGCTCTCCGAAATCCTCGCCGTGGTCGGCGACCACGATGATCGCCGTGTCGCGCAGCCTGCCGGACTGTTCGAGGGCTTTCAAGAGCTCGCCGAAAGCGCGGTCGTTCGCAGCGATCTCGCCGTCGTAGAGCGCCTCGAGCGAGACGAGCGTCTCACCGGCCTCGGCCCGCCGGGTCATCGAGCCGTTCAGCCGGTTCACGACCTGGCCGGTGCGGGCGGCGAACTCGGCGGACACCCCGGGCGACCAGCGCTGGAGCTCCGCCGCGGGGGGCAGATAAGGATCGTGGGGGTCGAGCGTGTGGAGGTACAGAAAGAAGGGTCGCTCGCCGTCGAAATCGCGCAGCCACTCGGCTGCCCGGTGAGTGACCTCCCCGGCGCGGGTGTCGAGGCTCAGCAGCGTCAGATTGTCGAATCCCTGCTCGAAGCCGAACTCCTCCGCGATGCTCGGATTGGTGCTGAATCCGACCGTCGCGTAGCCCACCTCTCGGAGCGCCTCCGCCAGGGTGAAGGCGTCGGAGGGCAGCTTGTCCTGCCGGGTGATCGCCCGGTGCGACGCGGGCCACAGTCCGGTGAAGATCGAAGCGACCGCCGACTTGGTCCAGGAGGAGTTGGCCGTAGCGTTGTCGAAGACCAGGGCCGACTCCGCGAAGGCGTCGATCGCGGGCGAGACGGGCTTCGCGTAGCCGTAGCATCCGAGCCGGTCGGCCCGCAGTGAGTCGATCAGGTAGACCACGACGTTGGGACGCTGGACCTTGCGGAGCCGGCGAAGCTGGCGGCGATCGAGCGCCGCGCTCTCTGCGACCGTCTCGTCACCCGGCTCCACCCAGATCGCCGGCCTGCGGATGGCCATTCCCCCCCCTTGCCTCTCGGCCGCCAGGCTCAGCCGCACGACCTGTGACTCCTCCGCCTGCCACCCGATCTCGGTGCGCCCGCGCTCCCCCGGCAGTTTGGCCAGGAGCCGCGTCTCGCCGGCATGCGGCGTCACCGATACTCTGAGGGTGCCGCGTCTGGCACCCTGCGGCCGCACGCCCTCGAAGACGAGGCGCGCGGCGGCCGGCAGCTCGAGCGAGTAGCGCAGGCGCACACCGGCGGGAATTAGGAGTGTGTCGCCGTCGGCCCGCGCCTGGTTGGCGGGCTCGTCGCGACGGGCCGTCCTGGGCGCGCTCTGTCGGCTGAGGGCGAGCTCTTCGATGAGGTCGAAGTGGACGGCATTCTGCGGCGCCGGCGAGCCGCACCCCAGACCGCTCAGAGTGACCAGACCGAGCACCAGCCATCCTCTGCCCCGCCAGGCCGATCGGCTTGTTGCTTGGCTCGAGACAGCGGGAGCCGAGGCCCCCTTCTTTTCGCTCGATTGAACAGATCGCTCCATTGCGGGTTGAATCCTGGGTTCGTGCCTTCTGCCCCGAGTTACCGGCTTTGTTGCCGGAAGTGGTCCCTTGCCTCCTGGATGGCCTTCAGGAGACCCGGCCGGTTCTGTCGAATGGTCTCGACGTCCACGGGTGCCGAGGCGACGCGTTCGGCGAGCTCCTGGATGTTCTCGTCGGAGAGACCCTCTTCCAGGTCGTCCAGGAGGACCAGCCAGGAGCGCGCCATCCGGCGCGCCACTTCCTGCCTGGCCGGGGGCGGGGTGTTCGCAACAGAGATGTAGATCGGCGCGGAATGAGCCAGAGAACGTCGCCACGGCGGCTCACCCCGTTTCCGGCCGCCCGCCCGGACCGCCAGCCAGCCGGATTGACGCACATCGTGTTGAAAGCTGCGGCGAATCCGAGAGGATCCCGGTCTACCGACCGGAAAAGTGCGGACCACAGCACCGTTCTCGATGATCTCCAGTTCGCTGACGAGGTCGCTCTGCGGATCGAACTCGACGCGCGCCTCGACGTCGACCTTTGCGGGCCTCGAGATCTCCAGACTGCCACCCATCTGCTCGCCGTTGACCCGGAACCTGAGCATCGGGCCGTTGGTCACGAAAGTGCGTCCGGTCCGGACGGCCTCGAGCCACTTGTCTACCGTGAAGCGTCCGCGGACTCTGGTGTAGAACCTCTCCCGGCCGGGATAGCTGGTCCCCCAGGGATAGTCCGTGCCGGCCGTAGGGGCCAGACGAAACCCGGTGTTCAGGATCTTGTACCAGATGTCGTAGTGCCCTCTCTCGAACTGGAGGATCTCCAGGAAGTCGAGCACCTTGTGGGGGAGGACCAGGCTCAGGCCGAACTGGGCTCCCCCGTGCTGGCCGAAGTGGGCGAATCCGTTCAGAGCGCCCTGTCGGCGCCCCTCCTCGAAGAACTTCCTGAGATTCAGGTACTCCTCCGGGTAGTGGATCGGGGAGTCGGTTCCCAGGATGACCGTGTGCCCCAGGAAATGCGTTCGGGGGTTCTCCTGGCCGGAGATAAGGAGGTGGTGTCCCTCTCCATGGCGGCCGTCTTCGCCGTGACCGTATTGGGGGGCGAAATCGAATCTCTCGCTGGTGCCCATCTGGAGAAGATTGGCGACGTGAATATCTTCCGCGGCCATCCATCGGAGAATGCCGGCGTTCGATTCCGGGGTGGGTCGAGGGAGGTGGATGTGGTCGTCCGCGCTGTACCACCCTCTGCGAGGCATATCGACCCAGCGCTTCAGCTCGAACTCGAGCCGCAGGTCTTTCTCGGCGGCCATCTCGAGCACGGTATCGACGGCCCGGTACTCCAACCCCTTCCATATTCCCAGCCGGTAGCTTCCGGGGGCGAGGCGAAGAGTCGAGCGCCCGGTGCTGTAAAACTGATCTGTACTGGTTTGCGGATTCGGAAACCTCTGCGTGACCGCGAACTTGGATCTGATGGGGGGATCTCCGTAGACCGTCAGTACGGGGAGGGCATCCTGGGCTACGTCTGATCGCGGGGCGCGCAGGCTCCCAGAGACAGAAAAAGGGCGAGACCCATACAGGCGGCTGCGAGAAAGAGGCTGGGCCTTGTCATGGCGACCCTGGACAAAGGGCAGGCGTCTCGTGGGGAGAGCTGGCGAGATGCGCGAGCGGGAACGAGGGGCGACACGTCCTCGAGATCCTCGCGCTCCGCGCTGCTTGCCAGCGAAGTCCGAGGCCGCGAGGTCGTGCTACGCCTCGGCGACTATATATCGGCCGGCGGCAGGACCCTGCCGGTGGTCTCGCCGCACTCTGGCCTCGGAATTGCAGCAAGGACGGGCCGAATGGCCAGATCGAAGCGGCGCCCCGCGCGGATGCGGCGTGGCAGGACGAAGCGCGGCTGGAAGCCGCTCGCGGCGGTCGTGGCGCTGGTGCTGGTGGCGGCGGCGCTGGCCTGGCTGCTGTGGCCGTTCTGGCAGCTTCGCGACCGCCTGGGGGCGCACGCGGGGCGCCAGCCGTCACGGCTCTATGGGCGTTCCGAGGTGCTGCGCGGGGGCGAGGCTTACGGCCAGCGGCGGCTGGTCGAGGAGCTCGGGCTGCTGGGCTACCGCGAGAAGGACGGCGGCATGCTGCTGCCCGGGGAGTACCGGGTAGCGAGTGGCAAGGTGCAGGCCCATCTGCGGCGGTTCCCGACGCCCTGGGGACCCAACAACGGCGGCGGGCTCGAGGTTCGCTTTCGCGGCGAGCGCATCGATCGGCTGCTCTGGCGGGGCGAGGACACCGAGCAGGTGCTGTTGGAGGCACCTTTGCTGGCTTCGTTCTACGGTCCCGACGGCGGCGAGCGACGGCCGGTGGCGGTGGACGAGCTGCCGGAGACCCTGGTGCGGGCGGTCCTGGCGGCCGAGGACGCGACCTTCTTCGAGCACCAGGGCGTGTCGCTGCGCGGCACGGCGCGGGCAACGTGGGTGAACCTGCGGCAGCGGGAGTTGACCCAGGGCGGCAGTACGCTGACCCAGCAGCTGGTCAAGAACCTCTTCCTGACCCACGAGCGCACCCTGGCGCGCAAGGTGCGAGAGGGTTTTCTGGCCCTGCTGATCGACCTGCGCTACTCCAAGCGGGCGATCCTCGACGCCTATATGAACGAGATCTACTGGGGTCGGTCCGGCAGCGCCGATCTCATGGGCGTCGGGGCCGCCGCCTGGGCGTTCTTCGGCAAGGAGGTGGCCCATCTGAGCCTCTGCGAATCGGCGCTGCTGGCGGGCATGATCCCCTCGCCGGGAGGCTACGATCCGCGCCGTCACCCGGAGCGGGCGCTGGAGCGTCGCGACCACGTGCTGCGGCGCATGGGCGAGCTCGGCTGGCTCGAGGGCGACGCGGTGGAACGGGCCGTGGGCGAGCCGCTCTGCGTGGCGCCGCAGCCGGTGGTGGTGCGGCGCGCCCCCTACTTCGTCGAGCGGGCGGTAGAGGAGGCGGCGCGGCGCTTCGACGTGCGGGCGCTGGGTGACGCCGGCTACAGCCTCCTGGCGACCCTCGACTGGAGCGACCAGCTGGCGGCCGAGGAGGCGGTCGGCTGGGGTCTCGGGGCGCTGGAGGAGGGCTGGGAGAAGGGGCGCCAGACGGGCGGACCTCTGCAGGCGGCGCTGGTGTCGATGGACCCGCGCAACGGTTCGGTCCGGGCCTACGTCGGCGGTCGCGACTGGGCGGCCAGCCAGTTCGATCGCGCCTCGCAGGCCCGCCGCCAGCCCGGCAGCGCCTTCAAGCCGGTGGTGCACGCGGCGGCCTACGAGCGCCGCGCCGCCACACCGGCGACCCTGCTCGAGGACTCACCGCTGACCGTGGCGCTGGCCGGGCAGGACTGGTCGCCACAGAACTCGGACGGCAGGTTCCGCGGCTGGATCACCGCCCGCCGGGCGCTCGAGCAGAGTCTCAACGTGCCGACGGCGCGGCTGGCGATGCACGTCGGCCTCGAGCCGATCGTCGACATGGCGCGCCGGTTGGGTATCGGCGGCCGGCTGGACGCCGTGCCATCGCTGGCCCTGGGCGCCTTCGAGGTCACGCCGATGGAGCTGGCCACGGTCTACGCCAGCCTGGCGAGCGGCGGCAGGCGCCCCGAGCCCCACTTTCTCGAGGGCGTGCTCGACGCCGCCGGCGATCCGGTACGCGGCCCGGCGCCGCCGGCGCCCCGACAGGTCGTCAGCGCCGAGACCGCCTACGTCGTGATCTCGCTGCTCCGGGGCGTGGTGGCCAACGGCACTGGCGAGGCCGCCGGTCGGGTCTACGGCGTGCGTGATCCGGTGGCCGGCAAGACCGGCACCTCAAACGATCGCCGCGACAGCTGGTTCGCCGGCGGCTCCCCGGACCGGACTTCGTTGGTCTGGGTGGGCTACGACTCCAACGATTCGAGCCGGCTCTCCGGCACCCGCGCCGCCCTGCCGATCTGGGCCCGTTTCACCAATGGCGTCCGGCCGGTGGGGGGCACCCGGCGCTTCCGGCAGCCGCCCGGAGTCACCACCGCGGCCATCGACCCGCTGTCCGGCGGCCTGGCCACCGGTCTCTGCCCGCGCATCCTGACCGAGTCGTTCCTCGCCGGCACCGAGCCCGACCGGCTCTGTTATCTGCACGGCGACCGCAGCTGGCGGCCGGAGCGCCAGTGGGAGGACGGCTTCGAGCGCCATCGGCGGCGCTGGAAGTGGCTGCGCAAGATCTTCGGCAAGAACCGCGGGCCGCAGCAGTAGGCGGTCGCGCCGCGCGCCAGGCTCTCGACGACCGGGCTGACCGACCCGGGTGAAGCGGGACCGCACGGTCCGGCTCGGCCTGCTGCCTGTGCGGGCCGCCGCCGGCACGGCTCCGGTAGACTGACCGGCTTGCCGCCCGCACCGCGGACGGCCAACGCAAACCATGTCCCGCCGCACCGCCATCGAGGTCGTCAAGGCCTCCACCCACAACCTCAAGGCGATCGATTGCCGCGTGCCGCACGGCAAGGTGACGGTGGTCACCGGCCCTTCCGGGGCGGGCAAGTCGTCGCTCGCCTTCGACACCATCTTCGCGGAGGGCCAGCGGCGCTTCGTCGAGTCGATGTCGACCTACGCCCGGCAGTTCCTGCAGCAGATGGAGCGGCCGCCGGTGGAGGAGCTGCGCAACGTGCTGCCGCCGGTGGCGCTCGAGGCGCGCAACGCGGTGCGCAACGCCCGCTCGACCGTCGGCACCATCACCGAGACCTACGACGTGCTGCGGCTGCTCTACACCCATATCGGCGAGGTGCATTGTCCCAAT
>CALZJC010000415.1 GCA_945787525.1 Thermoanaerobaculia bacterium
ATCGGCGTGAGCGGACCGAGCGAGAGCAGCGTGAGCTTCTGGCTCGCCGTCGCGGCCAGCTCCTTGACCTGCGCCGCCGCGGCGGCCGCGCGGTCCGCCGGAAGGGCCCTTTTCGGGCGCTCCGCGGCCGGCTGGCCGGGTGCGTTGAGCGCCGGTAGGAGGTTGGTCATCATGCTGTACTGCCGATAGATCCAGGGGAACGCATTGACGGCCCGGCAGTTCATCGGCACGACGAACGTCTCGGTAGGCAGCGACGGTTGCAGCGCGCTCATGTAGGCGAGGATCTTCCGCTGCGCCTGGACGGTCGGCCAGGCGAGGCAGTCTCCGTTCACCACGAAACTGCCCAGGTATTCGATCTCGGACGTGGGCATCGTCGTCAACAGGGCCACCGACAGCAACTCGTCGACGGCGCCGTCCTGGAAGAGGATCACAGGCTTGGGCATGGGGACCTCCTTTACAGGCAGTCTGATGTCTACCACGGGCTGCTAGCTGGATTGCGACGAGTAGACCACTTTCCGGGCACCTTCACCATGGCCAGGGTCGTGTGGCCCGGGACTTTGGCGACCGCGGCGAGCGCCGCCTGCCGGGTCGATCTGTCCCGACGGGCTCACGGCGCCTGAGAGGCGCCCGGTTTCATGACCCGGAGGAGGTTTCGTCCCCGCGCTTCCGCGTGCGCAGCCACTCCTCGAGAGTGACCTGCGGTGCACCCAGGATGGCGTTGGCCTCGGTCGGGTCGCCCCGCTCCCCCACCTTCTCGAGATAGGCGACCATCTCGATTCCCACCTGCATCCGGGCGTTGCGGCTGAGCCGGGCGATGAGGCGGAGCATCCAGTACGGGGTGCCGCGAAAGCTACGGATCTCGGGGTGGAGGACACGGCAGTAGGATCGCTGCGCCTCTAGCATGGTCAGGGCCTCGGGCCCGTGCACGTAAAAGGACTTGTTTGCCGCTTCCGGGCGGCGGTAGCTCTCGACGACCATGCGAGCCAGATCCTCGACCGCCACGAAGTGCCAGCGCCGCTTCGGCTTGCCAAAGACGAGGACTCGGTCGTCGCGCATGAACCGAACCAGCATCTCCATGAACCAGCCCGGACGGAAGATCGTGTAGTCGATGCCGCTCGCCCGGATCGCTTGCTCGGACCGGAGCTTGCGATCCACCAGCGGGAACCAGCGATTCTCCTCCGGCTCTTTCTGGCTCACCCCGGTTCCGATGACTCCCCGGGGATTGTCTACTCAGCTCGGGCGTGCCTTGACGCGCAGGCCTTCGACGATGCTGTCGCCCGGGTGGAGCACGACCTGGTCGCCCTCCTCGAGGCCGCTCACCACCTCGGCCACGAGGCCGCCCTGGCGGCCGATCTCGACCTGGCGGAGGCGGACCTTGCCCGCTTCGACCGCGAACACGGACCAGTCATCGCCGTTGCGAAAGAGGCTACCGGCCGGAACCTGCAGGACGTCCTCGCCCTCCCAGAGCACCACCCGCAGCTCCACCCGGAAGCCATCGGCCAGTCCCGGCCGGGCCTCTGGCGGGTCGACGAAATCGACCACCACGTTGACTCTCTGCTCCTCGACGCCGAGAGCCGAGATCTTCATGAAGCCCGAGGGCTCGACTCTCCGCACCCGTCCCTCGAGCGGTTTCTCCCCTCCCCACTCCTCGATCAGCACGCGGTCCGCTTGGCGGATCTTGACCGCGTCCGCCGAGAGATAGTCGGCCACGATCTCGAGATCGTCCGGCGCACCCACCTCCAGAAGGGGCTCACCGGCGGGCACCACCGCCTCGCTCTCCCGAACGCGGCGCAAGACCACGCCGTCGACCGGCGAGTACAGCGAGATCGGAGAGCGCACCTCACCAGAGCCTGGATTGCCGCCCAGAGCGGTCCCCTCGAGCAGGCGGGCGCGGGCCACCTCGAGCTGGTAGCGGGCGGTCTGGACCGAGAACTCGGCCGCCTCCAGGGCTTCCGCCTGGCTGCGCTCCTCGAGCTCCGCCGACTCGAGCTGTTCCTCGGATACGATGCGATCGCCAGCCAGACGCCGGAAACGCTCGAGCTCGGCCTGGGCGAACTGGAGCTCGGCCGCCGCGCGGTCGCGGTCCGCCCGCGCACCCTCGAGGCTCGACCGTGCCGCCCGGGCGGCGGCCTCCGCCTCGGCTCGGCTGCGCGCGTCGAGCAGGGTTGGTGACTGCGGCTGGAACGTCGCCAGCACGGTCTTGTCCGCCACCACCGGGTCGCCGGGCTCGAGCTCGATCCGCAGCACCCGGCCGGCAAGGGGCGCCGACACGATGAACCGGTCGCGCACCCGCGTCTCGCCCTCTTCGTCGAGGGTGACCTGCAGAGGTGCCCGCTCGACGACCGCCAGGTCGGCCAGCTCGGGGCTCGGCCAGAAGGCCCCGACCAGGAGCAGCAGGAGCAGGGCTCCGCCCACCATCCACGTGAGCTTTCGCTTGTCTTTCACCTTCATCGACTCGCCCTCCTCACTCGCGCGACTTCAGTACCGCTACCAGATCCAGCCGGTCGAGACGCCGTCGCACCACGAGGCCGGAAAGCGCCGACGCCGCGGCCACCGTCACTGCCGACCAGGCGTAGCTCACCGGCTCGGCCACCATCGGGATTCGCAGGAGCTCCGTTGCCAGGGCCTCGATGAGGCCGCGGCAGAAGCCGTATCCCAGCACCAGCCCCAGGGGGATGGCGATCAGCGTCACGACCGCCAGCTCGCCGAGCAGGATGAACGAGATCTCGGCGCGGGTGAATCCCAGCACCCTCAGACTCGCCAGATCGCGCTCGCGCTCGGAGAGCGAGATCCGCGCGCTGTTGTAGACCACGCCGCAGGCGATGACGGCGGCGAAGATCAGGTTGATGCCGATCATCAGCCCCAGCGTCTCGCCGATGGTCTCCTGAAAGCTCTGGTAGGCCGCCGTCGACAGGCTCACGCCGGCGACGCGCGGGGTCGCCTTCAAGCGTTTGTGCAGCCGCTCGATCTCGGCCGGATCGACCTTGAGGAAGGCGCCGGACAGCACCGTGCCCTCGCGCATCAAACGACGCAGGGCGCCGATCTCCATGTAGGCGGAGGTTCCCATGACCTCGTCGACCAGACGTGACACCGGGATCGTGCGGATCGCGCGGTCGCCCTCGAGTACCTCGACCGTCAGCCGGTCTCCGACCTTGACGCCGAGGGCCTTGCCCAGGGTCGAGGAGAGCACCAGTCCCTCCGGGGGCAGCTCGACCACCCCCGCGGTTTGACCGATCACCCGGTTCAGCCGGGGCGCCGCCGGCAGGCCCAGGATGGCGGTCCGACGGGAGCGTGCACCGTGGCGAAGACGCGCCGGCACGGCG
>CALZJC010000416.1 GCA_945787525.1 Thermoanaerobaculia bacterium
TAGAGGCCGGCCTGCCAGTGGGCGACGAGAATCGCCGCCACCAGGACGATGGCCGGTAGCGCGGTCGATCGCATACCGAGCGCCAGGCCGGAGATGATGTTCGTGGCGGAGCCCGTCAGGCTGTCCCTGGAGACCTGCTGCGTCGGCTTCTTCTCGGCCGACGTGTAGTGGTCGGTGATCAGACCGATCAGGACACCGCCCGCCAGACCGGCCAGGGTCGCCCAGAAGACGTTGACGGCGGCGAACTCCGAACCGAGGATCCGATAGGTGCCCTCCAGCAGCCAACGGCAGCTGATCAAGATCGCCACGATCATCACCAGCGCCGCGCCGAACGTGCCGCGGTGCAGAGCCATTCCCGGATCGCCGCCCTCTCGGGTGCGCACCAGGAAGGTGCCGCCGAGCGAGACGACGATGCCGACGGCGGCGAGCACCAGCGGCAGAACCGCCAGCATCGGCGTGTAGGTCGAGCCGTCGAGGCGGGTGGCGCTGACGCCCAGTACCAGGGCGCCGATGATCGAGCCGACATAGGACTCGAACAGGTCGGCTCCCATGCCGGCTACGTCACCGACGTTGTCGCCGACGTTGTCGGCGATGGTCGCCGGGTTGCGCGGATCGTCCTCGGGGATACCGGCTTCGACCTTGCCAACGAGATCCGCGCCGACGTCGGCCGCCTTGGTGTAGATGCCGCCACCGACACGCGCGAAAAGCGCGATGGAGCTGGCGCCGAACGAGAAGCCGGTGAGCACGGTCACCGCGCGCGACAGGTCGGCCTGCGGATCGCCATCGGCGAACAGCGACGTGTAGAGGATAAAGAGGCCTCCCAGCCCGATCACCCCCAGGCCGACGACACAGAAGCCCATCACCGCGCCGCCGGAAAAAGCGATCTGCAGGGCGTCGTTGAGGCTCGAGCGCGCCGCTGCGGCGGTGCGTACGTTGGCGGCGGTAGCAACCCGCATGCCGAACAGGCCGGCCAGGGCCGAGCAGACGGCGCCGGCCAGCAGCGAGACACCGATCAGCGCCGAGCTCTCGGCGCGCCCCGAGTTGGCGCTCCCTCACGGATGTGGTTGGCGATCTTCGCCATCTCTTCGGTACCGGCATCCTGCCGGCGGATCCAGGCACTGCGGAAATAGGCAAACAGCAGGGCAAGGGCGCCGCACGCGGGCACCGCATACAACAGGGTGGTCTGTTCCATCTCTCTACGAGCTCCTTGGGGGTGAGAACGTCTTGTGGGGGAAAGGTCAGCCGTTGAAGCGATTCATCGCCGTTTCGATGTCCAGCTCCAACCACGCCTGGCAGGCGTCGGTCGCGCGCTCGATCAGCGCCTCGACCGCCAATCGCTCGTCGGCCCGGAAAGGCTCCAGAACGAACTCCACCAGATCGTCAGGTGCCCGGTCGGACTCGGGCCGGATGCCCAGCCGCAGGCGCGGCACCTCTTCAGTCCTGAGATTGCGAATCACCGACTCCATGCCGCGATGGCCGCCGGGGCTGCCGCCGCGGCGCAGCCGCAGCCTGCCCAATGGCAGCTCCACGTCGTCGTAGACGACCAGGGCATTGCGCGGCTCGATTTCATGACGGTCGGTCAGGCAGCGGGCGGCATAGCCGCTGCGGTTCATGTAGGTCTGCGGCATGGCCAGCAGGAGCCGATCGTGGGTGCCGACCAGGGCCGCGCACTCCACCCGGTCGAGCACGACACTCAGCCGGTCGGCCAACCCGCGCACTACCTGAAAGCCCAGGTTGTGGCGCGTTCCGCGGTAGCGCTCGCCCGGATTTCCCAGCCCGAGCACCAGCCGCCGCGGCGACGGCGCAGAGTCCGACATGCTCGTGATCGACGAATGGACGAGCCGCCGGCGGCCCGCTGGCGACCGCTAATCGGCCTCCTCCGCCGACTCCTCCTCTTCTGATTCCCTGCCGCGCCTGATTACCTCGGGCTCGTCGCGCTCCGCCTCGATCAGCGCCTCGGCCTCGGCCTCGGCCTCGGCCTCGGCCTCCTCCACCTCCGCGGCAACCCGGCTGTGAGCCACGGCGACGATGACGCGCGGCGCGTCATCGGTCAGCTCGACGCCTTCCGGCAGGGTCAGATCACTGACCTCGAGATGATCGCCGATCAACAGGGCGGACACGTCCAGCGCGATCGACCCCGGAATGGCGGCGGGCAGGCATTCGACCTCGACCTCGCGGTTGATGAAATCGAGCACGCCGCCCTCGGTCTTGACACCCTCGGGCACCCCCTCGAGGGCAATCGCCACCGAGACCCGGACCTTGTCGGTCATGTCGATGCGCTGGAAGTCGATGTGCACGACCTGCCGGCTGATCGCATCCACCGAGATCTCCCGCGTCATCACGTGGCGGCTCTTGTCGGTACCCGCCATCTTGAGCAGAAAGACGGCGTTGGCGCCGCCCCTCTGTCGCAGTAGCTCGGCGACCGTCTTGCGGTCGACGACGATCGGCACCGGGTCCTTGCCGCCGCCGTAGACCACCGCCGGCAGGCTGCCGGCGGCGCGCAAACGGCCGCTGGGTCCAGAGCCGATCTCTTTTCGTTCCTCTACCTCGATCGTGAGTTCACTCATACTGGATATCCCTCATTAGACGAACAGTGAGCTTACCGAGCTGTCCTCGTGGATACGACGCACCGCCTCGCCCAGCAACGGCGCGACGGACAGCGGCCGCAGCTTGCTGCAGCGCTCGAGCTTCTCCGCGAGTGGTGTCGTGTTGGTGACCAGAACGAGCTCGAGGGGTGACCTCTCCAGGCGCTCGATGGCCGGCCCCGACAGGATGGCGTGCACCCCGGAGGCCAGTATCCGTTGGGCCCCGTGCTCGCGCAGGGCCTTGACCGTGGAGCTGAGAGTGCCGGCGGTGTCGATGATGTCGTCGAGAATCAGCACGTTGCGGCCATCGACATCCCCGATGACGTGCATCGCAGCGGCCTTGTTCGGCCCCACGCGGCGCTTGTCGACAATCGCCAGGCCCGCGTGCAGGCGCTTGGCGATCGCCCGCGAGCGCTCGACGCCGCCGGCGTCGGGCGAGACGATGGTCAGATCCGGCACCTCGAGATCGCGGATCGCGTCGAGCAGCACCGGAGCCGCGAACATGTGATCCACCGGGATGTCGAAGAACCCCTGAATCTGACCGGCGTGGAGATCCATCGTCAGCACGCGGTCCGCGCCGGCGCGCGAGATCAGGTCGGCAACCAGCTTGGAGGTGATCGGCACCCGCGGCTTGTCCTTCTTGTCCTGCCGCCCGTACCCGTAGTACGGGATCACCGCGGTGAGGCGCGCCGCCGACGCCCGCTTGAACGCATCCAGGGTGATCAGCAGCTCCATCAGGTTCTCGTTGACCGGGTGGCAGAGCGGCTGAATGAAAAAAACGTCAGAGCCGCGCACGTTCTCCTGGATCTGGCAGAAGATCTCGCCGTCGGCGAAGTTGTACACCTCGATCTTGCCCAGAGAGAGATTGAGGAACTCGCAGATCTCCCCAGCCAGATTGGGGTGGGCGCGACCGCTGAACACCTTGAGCTCGCCGTAGATCACTTTCTATCCTCGTGGTCGGGCTGGTGGTACCGGTTTTGGGGCGGGCGTCTCGAGACCTCCGAATGACGGCTGCAAAGGCCGCTCGGGCTGTCTCGGTCTGGATCGGTAATCGGCAGAAAACGCCGTTGAAAGCTGGAGCCGCCCCGCCCCGGAGGGCGCATTTTAGCTCATCTGGCGCCGCGCGGGGAAACCCGGGGCAATGATGTTGCTTGGCTGGGGCGGGAGGATTCGAACCTCCGAATGCCGGATCCAAAGTCCGGTGCCTTAGGCCACTTGGCGACGCCCCAAAGCAGGAAGAGCACCCTGGCTACGTCGTCCAGTAGGAGTCACTCAGATGGGCCTCGACGACCTCCTCCAGACTCTTATCTTCGGCCGTCGGGCTCTCCCCTGTTTCCTCCCTGCCGGCCGCGGGCGTTTCCTCGGCGGCCGTCACGCTCGCCGCGGCGCCGGGCCGCGGCTCGGCCGCAGATTGCCGGATCGGCCGCGCCCCTTCGCCGCCTTCCGCCACCTGTCGATACTCGGCGAGGATCCTGTCCTCCAACACCTGCCGGGTCTGCTGGTTCAGCGGATGAGCGATGTCCTTGAAACGTCCGTTCTTCCTCCGCCGGCTCGGCATGCTGATGAAAAAACCGTCCTTGCCCTCGATGACCTTGATGTCGTTCACCATGAAGGAGTCGTCGAACACGATCGAGGCGAACGCACGCAGCTTCTTGTCGTGGACCGGATAGACCTTGA
>CALZJC010000417.1 GCA_945787525.1 Thermoanaerobaculia bacterium
GCGAAGGAGGCGAGAGCCACCCCCCGCATCCGGAACCGCTCGAGCCGTCCCCTGGCGGACCCACCCCTCGACGCCTCCTGCCGGCCGACCCCAGCGCGTTGACGGTCCCGTCCCGGCACCCGGAAGCCCGAGCCGTCCCCTGGCGGACCCACCCCTCGACGCCTCCTGCCGGCCGGCCCCAACGCGCTGACGGCCGTTGGGGTCTGCCCTCCTGCTAGGCTCGCCCTCTAGAGGAAGCCATCATGCCTTCGTTCGCGGCCGTTCAGAGAAACCGCGCCGTTCAGCCGGCCGTGCGGTCGGCGCTGGTGGCGTTGTACGCCGGCAGCACGCCGGCGCAGGAGGAGCCCGCCGGTCGGATCGAGGAGGAGTTGGAGGTTCGCGAGGTCCTGCTCGACGTGCTGGTCACCGGTCCCCAGGGTCACGTCATCGTCGGTCTCGGCAAGGACGACTTCGTGGTCGAGGAGGACGGCGACCCCATCGAGGTCGAGTCGGTCTCGTTCTACTCCAACCGCCGGCTGCTGGCGCCGGGCGCGCCGGCAGACGACGCGGCGGTGCCCGAGGATCGCTACTTCGTTTTCCTCTTCGCCCGCCCACCGATGGGCCCATCGCGAGATCCGCTGCTGGCCGCCCGGCTGCCCAAGGCGGGTCGAGGCTGCGTCGAGTGGGTAGCTCGCCATCTGCTGCCCAACGATCACGTGGCCGTGGCCACTTTCGACGGCGGCCTGAATCTGGTCCGCGACTTCACCCTCGACATCGGCGGCATCGAGGAGGCCATCCGCCGCGCCACCCGAGGCAAGGCGCCCAGGAAGCACTGGCCGACGCGAACCGCGACCGCCTCCGGGCCGTCCCTCGGCTCGCTCTTCGCCGACGACACCGTGCGCGATCGCACCGCCACCTTGAGCAAAGCCATGGTCCAGCTGGCCCAGCCGCTGGGTGAAGTGCCCGGGCGCAAGGTGCTCATCCTGCTCGGCGCCGATCTCCCGGCGGCGGTCTCCGGGCCGCAGCGGCGCGATCGCCAGGCGATGATCGAGGCCCTCAACGGCAGCAACGTCGCCGTCTACGCCCTCGACGTCACCGGCCGCGGCCGCCGGCCCGGCCTCGAGCACGTGACCCGCGTCACCGGCGGCGGCTACCCGTTCCACGGCCGCGACCTGGTGGAGCCGCTGCGCGAGATCGAGCGCGAGAACAGCGGCTTCTACCTGCTGAGCTACCGCAGCGCCCATCGCCAGGGCGAGGGCGGCTACCGCCGTGTCGCTGTCAGGACCACGAACCCCGAGCTCGAGGCCCGGGCGCGCAGCGGCTACGGCGACCGGTAGCGACCCCCAGCCCCACTATCGATCGGAGAATCTCAGGAGCCCGCCTCGAAGAAGCGTTGCAGGCGGTCTCTCTCGGGCGGCCGCGTTACCAGCGACACCAGCACCAGGCTGACCGCCGAGCCCGCCAGGATCACCACCACCGGCATCAGCCCCGTGCCGCCCACCGAGTAGCCCGGCTCGTTCCACGACCGCACGACGAAGTAGCCCCACAGGCCGGCGGTGGTGAGGATCGAGGCGTAGGCGCCCTGGAGCGTGGCGCGGCGCCAGTAGACCGCCGCGACGGCCAGCGGGAAGAGGCCGGCGAAGCCGGTGAAGGACCAGACGCCGAGACGGAAGATGCTGCGGTCGACCACCAGCGAGAGGGCGAATACCAGAGCCAGCAGCCCCGCCACCCATAGGCGCCCGGCGCGCACCTGGCGGCGCTCGCTCATCCGGTCGTGGCGCCGGTGATGGCGCAGGATGTCCTCGGTGAACAGGCTGCTCAGGGCGAGGATCTGGGAGTCCAGCGAGGACATGACCGCGGCGATGACGCCGGCCGCCAGCAGGCCGGCGAGGATCTGCGGCGCGTGCAGGCCGATCATCCGGATCAGGACCGCGTTTGCGGCGGGGCCCTCGAGGCCGGGCACGTCGACGGCGCCGATCACGCCGAGCAGGACGCTGGGCAGCCAGACGATCGCCACGCACAGCGGGTAGGCCAAGATCGGCAGCCGGAAAGTGGCCGCGCTGCGTGCCGTCAGCCAGTGCATGAAGATATGGGGGAACATGCCCACCGACAAGGGAATTGCCGTGTAGCTGAGCAGCTCGAGCGGCCGGACGGCGGCGCCGCGTACCAGCAGCTCGGGCCTGGCGGCCGCCACCCGCTCCATCGCCGCCGCCAGGCCGCCCGAGTTGCCGACGATGGTGAAGACGGCGACCGTGCCGAGCACCATGAAGACCACAGTCTGAAAGGTGTTGGCCCAGGCGGTGCCGCGCAGACCGCCGCTGGCAACGTAGCCGAGCACGACGGCACAGATCAGCAGGCTACCGACCACTTCGGGCACCTGGCCGCTGGTGATCTGGGCGAGGGTGATGCCCGCCCCTTTGACGCCGATCAGCAGGTAGGGCAGGAGCAGCGTCAGCAGGACCGCGAAGAGCAGCAGACCGAGCCCGTCCGAGCCCCAGCGGTCGCGGAAGAACTGTAGCTGGGTCAGGTAGCCGTGGCGCTTGCCCAGCGCCCACAGCCGGGTGCCGACGAAGTGGAAGACCAGCGGCACCACCAGGGCCGACGAGGATGCCATGAGGGCGAAGACGCCGATGCCCCGGTGGTAGGCCTCACCCGAGGCGCCGAGCAGCGAGAAGGCCGTCATGTGGGTGCCGAACAGCGACATCAGCAGGACGAACGGCCCGATGCTGCGGGTGGCGACGAAGTAGTCCTCGCCCGTGCGGCGCAGAAAGCGCTGGCTGAAGGCGCCGATGGCCAGCACCAGGATCAGGTAGACGGCGATGACGGCGATAGTCATGCCGGTGGCTCACGCGGCGGGTCGAGAACCAGCAGCAGGCCCATGAGCGCTGCCGCGGCCAGGCAGTAGGCCAGGTGATAGACCAGACCGACCGGCAGGCCCAGCACCAGGCTCGGGTCGTGCCACAACCACAGGTCGTTGTGCAGCAGATAGAACAGAGCGATGCCGAGCAGGAAGACCCGGCGCAGGGGGCGGAACCGCATCGGGACGTGCTCAGGCGCCCGAGGTGGCCGCAGCCGGCCGGCCAGGGCTGGGCAGTGCTTCGTCCAGGGCCGCCAGGATCTCGTCGATGGGATCGGTGTAGACGTTGCCCACCAGCATGCTCACCAGCTGCTGGCGGCAGTTCGGATAGCGGCGCAGGAAGTCGCTGAAGCTGAAGCCGGGGTCGTAGTAGGCGTAGACCAGCTTGCGCAGCGCCTCCATGCCGCGCCGCAGCTCGGGCTCGAAGCGGCCCAACCGATCGGCCGACGGGTCGCCGGCCAGCAGCGCGTCGTGGATGGC
>CALZJC010000418.1 GCA_945787525.1 Thermoanaerobaculia bacterium
CGGGCGCCGCGTTCCATGCCCGCAACCTGAGCCTCATCGCCTTGCCGTTCCTCGCCGGCTACTTCGCCTGGAAGCGGCGCCTCACAGTGGCTCAATGGCGCTGGCTGCCCCTACCCTTCGTCGCCGGAGCCGTTTTCGCCAACGTCTTCCCGTTCGTTGTCGAGGGCGGCGCCACCCAGGTGCTGACCGCCCTGCATCTGCCGATCGCTCTCTGGCTGGCGGTGGGCTTCGCGTACGCCGGCGGTGATTGGCGCAATCACTCCCGGCGTATGGACTTCGTGCGCTTCTCGGGCGAGTGGTTCATCTACTACGCGCTCATCGCGCTGGGCGGCGGGGTTTTCATCCTCTTCACGATGCTGCTCTTCGACGCCATCGGTTTCGACGCCGAGCGTTTTGTGGAGAGCTGGGTGGTGCCCTGCGGCTCGATGGGAGCGGTGATCGTCGCCGGCTGGCTGGTGGAGGCCAAGCAAAGCGTGGTCGAGAACATGGCGCCGGTGCTGACACGGCTGTTCACCCCTCTGTTCGCCTTGCTGCTGTTGGGCTTCCTGGGGACCATGGCGGTGACCGGCAGCGGCCTCGACGTCGACCGGCAGCTTCTCATCGGCTTCGATCTGCTCCTGGTGCTGGTCCTCGGCCTGCTGCTTTACGCGCTTTCCGCCCGCGATCCCAAGGCGCCGCCTGGTGCCTTCGACGTCCTGCAGCTGGTGCTGGTGGTGGCCGCCCTGGTCGTCGACGCGCTCGCGCTCCTGGCGATCGCGGCGCGGATCTCCGAGTTCGGCTTCAGCGCCAACAAAGTGGCGGCGCTGGGAGAGAACATCATCCTGCTGGTCAACCTCGGCTGGTCGTGCTGGCTCTATTCGAAGTTCCTGCGCGGCCGCGGCACTTTCACGGCGCTGGAGCGCTGGCAGACCGTCTACATCCCGGTCTATCTGGTGTGGGCCTGGCTGGTGGTCGTCCTCTTCCCGCCGCTCTTCGACTACGCCTGAGCGTGGCAGGGCGACGGGCAGCCCTCAGAGTGGAACCTCGATCCGAGGACCGCGATTCAGCTGGTGGAAGCCAAGCAGAGCGTCGTCGAGAACATGGCGCCGGTGCTCACGCGCCTGTTCACGCCATTGTTCGCGGCCGTGCTTGTCGCCTTTCTGGTGACCATGCTCTGGACCGGTAGCGGTATCGGCGTCGGGCGGGAAGTACTCATTGGCTTCGACCTGCTGTTGGTGCTCGTGCTGGGCCTCCTGTTCGTCGAGTCCGCTCGTCGGTTCCATGCAAGTCTTCTAGACTCGACCAGGAATCGGCAGCGGACTGTGCCTTCACAAGACCTCAGCGACCATATCCGCCACCTCGAAGAGCGGCTGCTGGATCCGGACATCCGGCGGTCACCAGACGTTGCCGCTCGTCTTCTGGCCGACGAGTTTTTCGAGTTCTGAGCACCAGGGCACCCCGTCAGCTAGTCCCCAGGACCTCTAGGTCTAGCTGCAGACCGGCACGAAACTCCCCGTCCCATCCCTCTCGCAGACGCAGCCGTTGGCGGGGTCGTCGATGCAGACCGGCTGCTCGACCGCGTCGAGCCAGATGTAGCTGAAGTCGTTGCCGGAGGCGTGGCAGCCCATGCAGCTGCGGTTCGATACCTGTGCGGCGTGGCTGTCCTTCTCGACCCAAGTCTGCATGTAGGTTTCCATCGAGGTGTTCCGCAGGAAGGTCGGGATCTGGGTGTAGCAGTCGCCAGGGAAGGTGTCGACCGGGCGCAGCGGGTCGGAGCTGATGTCCTGCTGGCTGGGGCACAGCCGATTGTTGACGTAGAGCTCGCCGGTCTTCGGATCCGCCGGCCGGCGTCCGTGGAACGGCCACTGGGTGTTGACCAGCACGTAGCTCGAGAACGGGCTGGTGCCGTTCGTCGCCTCCGAGATCGCGTCGGCGAACCGGTCGTTGAGCCCCGAGCCGCCGATTTCGTCGAGGCGCGTGACCTGGTTCGGCCGGTCGCCGAAGCCGATACTGCTGAAGCGGTTGAGCTCGTGGTTGGAGCAGCACGGATCGCCCACCAGCGTCCCGTCGGGGAGCGCCCGGGGCGCCAGGAACGGTTGGGTGGAGCAGGCCGTGAACACGAATCCGTCCGTCGGCATGCAGCTCGGATCGTAGAAGCTGAAGCCGTTCTCGTCGCTCGGGCCGGTCGGCGCGTTGCTCTTGTGCTCGAAGGTGGCCCAGATCCACTGCGGCGCCCAGAAGGTCTTGACGATGACGTGCAGCCCGGTTAGGCCCACCACCGCCGGCTCGCAGGTGCCCTTCTCGAAGTCGAAGAACAGCACGTCCCGGCTGTAGTACTCCTCCGGGTGGTCCTGCGGCTGGCAGCCCTCCTCCAGGCACAGGACCTTCCACGATGACTTGACCTCCGTAGCGCCGTCGGGAACGTCGGTGGCGGCGCCGTCTTCGGGCCCTGATGGGGTGAGCTTGACCGTCGCCGCATTGGGCAGCAGGAAGTCGAACTGCGTCTCGTTGAACAGCACCTGGTAGCGGACGAAGTTGCCGTTGCGGTCGGTCAGGGTGCCGAAGCTGCCGGCGAAGGCCTGGCCGCTCTCGTTGACGTTGTCGGGGAACCGCGACGCCGTCTTGGTGACGTGTGCGATCACCGGCACGTCGGGATCCTGCGGGCACTCGGGCGGCAGCAGCCGGGGCGAGTTCCACTCGCCCGCCGGATTGCCGCTCTGGGTCGGATCCCACTTCACGTTCTGCGGCTGGAAGAGCTCCCAGGTGGCCTTGTAGGTCTCCCAGACCGTGTCGACGCCGGCGGTGATGTCACCGAAGGTCTTTGAGCGATTGGGCTCGCCCCGCTTGGACTCAAGCGCCGGCCAGTTGAGGGCCACGAACGTTTTCCAGGAGAAGCAGTCGAACATCTTCTGCCGCAGCGGCGCTTCGATCGAGGACGGGTCGAGCGCCACGTCCACCGGCAGGTCGGGCGACAGGACGATCGACGCGCAGAAGGGATCGTCGCCCGGCAGCTGCGGCGGAAGCGCCGGATCGGAGACCGGCCCCCGCTCGTGCGCCGCGACCGTCGCGATCCGCTGCAGGCCGCGCAGGTAGTCGGTCCGCGAGCCCGGGTCGTGGCAGTTGATGCAGAAGGCCTGCGTGTTCGAGGCCACCGGCTTGTCCTGCCCCTCGCGCGGCAGCTTGACCCCGTTGACCACCCCTTCCAGCCCGTAGAACGCCCACATCCAGTTTCCGCCCAGGCAGTCCGTGCCGTTGTACCGCACGCCGCCCTGACAGAAGCCCGCCGACGGCTTGTAGGCGACGGTGAGGACTGCGGGGTCCGGGGCCTGGGCG
>CALZJC010000419.1 GCA_945787525.1 Thermoanaerobaculia bacterium
CCCGCGTTCTGGCTGGCGTGCTGCGGCGACCCGCCGCCCTGCCGCTGCCGGCCGCGGTCGCCCGGGCGGCGTGCGGCGAGATGGCCCAGGAGACGATGCTGGCGAGCGTCTGGGCGCATCCGGCCCGGCTCCTGGCCGGCGGCTTCCGTTTCCGCCACCCGGACCTGGAGCCGGCGCTGCGCCATCTCCTCGGTCTGCCGGAGACCAGGTGAGCCGCTACGAGACCGATTTCTGGCTGCCGATCTCGGCCGAGCGCGCGTTCGCGTTCTTCGGCGAGGCACGCAACCTCAACCGGGTGACCCCGTCCTGGTTTCGCTTCGAGATCCTGACCCCGACACCCGTGGCGATGGCCGTCGGCGCCGAGATCGACTACCGGCTGCGCTGGCGCATCGCCAGGCTGGCCTGGCGCAGCCGGGTGACCGTCTGGCGGCCGAGTCGGCGTTTCGCCTACGAGCAGGCGCGGGGGCCGTTCCGCGAATTCCGCCACGACCACGTCTTCGAGCCCGAAGCCAGCGGCGTGAGGATCGTCGACGTGGTTGATTTCCGGCTGTGGGGAGGCGGCCCGGCGGCTCGCTGGCTGGTGCAGCCGGAGCTGGATCGCATCTTCAGCTACCGGCAGAACAGGTCGGCGGCGCTACTGGCGTCCGACAACGATCAGCCGGTGGAACCAAGCCTCGAGGCCGGCACCAGAACTTCGGATTCGGCCCTCGAACAGGCGCCGTAGCACCGGCTGCCGGTCCTCGACCGGCTCAGGCCAGAAACAAAAAACCCGGGGCGTACGCCCCGGGCAGAAAAACACCAGCGTTGAGCGGCCGTCAGTTGGGCAGCAGCACGCTGTCGATGACGTGGATCACGCCGTTCGACGTCATGATGTCGGTCGAGGTGACCTGGGCGGCTCCGACGAAGACGTTGCCGTCCGTGATGGAGAAGCTCAGGTTGTTGTCGGCCAGAAGCGTCGGGGCGCTGGCGCCGTCAGCAACGTCGGCGGCCAGGACCTTGGCCGGAACCACGTGATAGGTGAGGATCGCCTGCAGCTGCGCCAGGTTCTCGGGCTTGAGCAGGTTCTCGACCGTGCCGGCCGGCAGCTTGGCGAAAGCATCGTCGGTCGGCGCGAACACGGTGAACGGCCCATCGCCCTTCAGGGCGTCGACCAGGCCGGCGGCCTGGACCGCGGCAACGAGCGTGTTAAACGAGCCCGCCGCAACCGCGGTGTCAACGATGTCCGACTGCTCGCCGGTGTTGCCGGCCGAGACGGGCAGTGCGACGAGGACGGCGGTGATCAGGGCGAGGGAAATCAAAACTCTCTTCATGGAACTCTCCTTTTGCTTCGGTTTGGCAGGTAGATCGACCCCGCCACGCAGGGCCCCAGACGCTCTCAGAGGGGACTGTCGCGGAAGATGCTGCGGGGAATGATGCGGTTGGCTGCGAGGATTCTGGCCAAGGCCGAGGCCCTTTGTGCCGGGGTCGATCTGCTTTGCTTCGCTCATGGCGATTTGAATCTCGTGCCGGGCAGTAGTGACGCTCACTGCGCCCGTCGACCACCGCTTTCGCTTCGTCGGCAGCTCCGGTTGCACCTTCGAGCGCCCCGCTGTGTCCGTGTCGTCTCTATACTCCAGCAGGCAACTGAATAGCCGCCAACGGCGAAGAAAACGCACATGAGGCTGGCGGTGATTGGCAGCGGTATCTCGGGGCTGGTGTGCGCCCATCTACTCCACGAGCAGCATCAGCTGACGCTGTTCGAGGCCGGCGGCCACGTCGGAGGACACACCATGACCAGCCGCATCGATCGGCGCGGCCAGGAGCACTGGATCGACGCCGGCTTTATCGTCTACAACGAGGTCAACTACCCCAACTTCGTCCGCCTGCTGGATCTTCTCGAAGTCGAGACCCAGCCGACTAGCATGAGCTTCAGCGTGCGCGACGACCGCCGCGACCTCGAGTACTGCGGCACCTCGCTCGACACGCTGTTCGCGCAACGGCGCAACCTGCTGCGGCCGTCGTTTTTTCGCATGCTCGGCGACATCAGTCGCTTCAACCGCGACGCCAAGGCGCTGCTGTCCGCCCAACGGCCACAGCCCACGTTGCGCGAGTTCCTGACCGAAGGCGGTTACGGACGCCAGCTGGTCGATCAGTACCTCGTGCCGATGGCCGCCTCGATCTGGTCGACCCGGCCGCAAGAGATGTTCGACTTTCCGGCCGTCTTCGTCCTGCGCTTCCTCGACAACCACAACCTGCTCAACGCCCGCGGGCACCACAGCTGGCGGACGATCCGGGGCGGCTCGCACCGCTACGTCGAGGCTCTGATCCGCCCTTTCCGAGACCGCATCCAGCTGCGCACACCGGTCGCGGCGCTCCACCGGGACCGGACAGGAGTCGACCTGGTCACCACCGAGGGCCGGCGCCAGCGCTTCGACGAGGTCATCGTCGCCACCCACAGCGACCAGGCCCTCTCCCTGCTCGCCGAGCCCAGCCCGGCGGAGCGCCAGATTCTGGCCGCCATCCCCTACCAGCCGAACCGGGCTACGCTGCACACCGACGAGTCCGTCCTGCCCCGCAGGGAGCGGGCGCGAGCGAGCTGGAATTTCCACCGTCCGACCAACGGCAACGGCGAGCTGAGGCTGACCTACGACATGAGTCGCCTGCAGTCGCTCGAGGCGCAGCCGCCCTTCTGCGTGTCGCTCAACATGGACGAGCGGATCGACGCCGTCAAGGTGCTCCGCCGCTTCGACTTCGCCCACCCTCTGTTCACCCCGCCGGCGGTCGCCGCGCAGCGGCGTCACGCCGAGATCAGCGGCGCCGACCGGGTCCACTACTGCGGCGCCTACTGGGGCAACGGCTTCCACGAGGACGGCGTGGTGAGCGCCCTCGAAGTGGCCCGCAGGTTCGACCGTGGGCTCTGAATCCCGCCACGCCGGCGGTACCGGCACCGCGCTCGCCAGCTGCCTCTATGCAGGCGTCGTTCGGCACCGGCGGACGAAGCCGACCCCGCACGGGTTTCGCTACTCGCTGTTCATGGTCTACCTGGACCTGGACGAGCTGGACACGGTGTTCCGCGGCCGCTGGATGTGGTCGGCGCGGCGGGCCGCACCGGCGCGATTCGATCGCCGCGATCACCTGGGTGACCCGGCGCAACCGCTGGGCGAGGAGGTACGCGATCTCGTCGAGCGCCGCACCGGCCGGCGGCCGGCAGGGCCGATTCGGCTGCTTACTCACCTGCGCTACTTCGGCCACTGCTTCAACCCGGTCAGCTTCTACTACTGCTTCGACGCCGGCGGTGAGCGGCTCGAGGCGCTGGTGGCCGAGGTCAAC
>CALZJC010000420.1 GCA_945787525.1 Thermoanaerobaculia bacterium
TTCCGGGCCGGCAAGCTGTCCACCCGCTTCATGGAACGGTTGCTGAAACAGGACCTGCCACCCTCTCCCGGCCGGATCTGAGCATGACGAGCGATCTCGCGGAGCGCCCGGCGCCCGGCGCCATCGCCGATACCGAGGCGCGGGGCGAGGGCGCGGTGGAGATTGCCGCCTGAGCGCCCCGGAGCAGTTCGCCAGCCGCTGGGGACTGATCCTCGCCACCCTCGGCATGGCCGTCGGTACCGGCAACATCTGGCGCTTCCCGCGCATCGTGGCGAGCAACGGCGGCGGCAGCTTCCTGGTCGCCTGGGTGGTCTTCCTACTGCTCTGGTCGGTGCCCCTGATGATCGTCGAGTTCGCCTTCGGCAAACGTGCCGGTCGCGGCGCCGTCGGCGCCTTCGAGAAGCTCGCCGGGCGCGGTTCCGGCTGGATGGGCGGCTGGGTGGCGCTATGCGCTACCGCCATCATGTTCTACTACTCGGTGGTCGCCGGCTGGTGCTTGCGCTACCTGTGGGCGGCGCTGACGGGGGAGCTCGAACGGCAGGGAGCCGAGCCCTTCTGGAGCGGTTACGCGGGCAGCCCTGCGGCGCTGCTGACCCACGCGCTGGCCCTGCTCTTGGCGATCGGCGTGGTCTGGTTCGGCGTGCGCGGCATCGAGCGGGTGGCCACGCTGCTGATTCCCTCGCTGGCGGTGCTGGTGGTGATCCTGGCGATACGCGCCGTCACCCTGCCCGGCGCCGTGCGCGGCCTGGAGTTCCTCTTCCGGCCGGACTGGCAGGCGCTGGGTGACGTCAGGATCTGGCTGCAGGCGCTCACCCAGAACGCCTGGGATACCGGCGCCGGCTGGGGTCTGATCCTGACCTACGCGATCTACATGCGGGCCCGCGAGGACGTACCGCTCAACGCCTTCCTGATCGGCTTTGGCAACAACTCCATGTCGTTGCTGGCCGGCATCATGGTGCTGTGCACGGTTTTTGCCATCAACCCGGGCGCCCGCGACGAGATCGTGGGTGCCGGCAACGAGGGCCTGACGTTCATCTGGATGCCGCAGCTGTTCGCCCAGATGCCGGCCGGCCGGGTCTTCATGGTGCTGTTCTTCCTGGCTCTCTCGTTCGCCGCCCTGACCAGCCTCATCTCGATGATCGAGCTGGCCTCCCGGATTCTCATGGATACCGGCATGCCGCGCCGCCGGGCGGTGGGCTGGGTAACCGGGGCGGGGTTGGTGTTCGGTGCGCCGTCGGCGCTGTCCCTCGACTTCCTGCACAACCAGGACTGGGTCTGGGGCGTCGGCCTGATGCTGTCGGGCCTGTTCTTCGCCCTGGGGGCGCGCCGCTTCGGTCTCGAACGGCTGCGCCGCGAGGTAGTGAACGCCGATGGCTGTGACCTGCGGATCGGGCGCTGGTGGAACTTCCTGGTGGCGGTAGTGGTGCCCGTCGAGGCGGTCATCCTGATGGTCTGGTGGCTCTGGGAGGCGCGCGGCTGGGATCCCGGCGGTTGGCTGGACCCGTTCCGGCCGGAAAGCGTCGGTACGGTCCTGCTGCAGTTCGGCGTGGCGCTGGTGGCGCTCGTCGGGGTGAACCGCTGGCTCGGCCGGCGTCGGCCCGTGGAGGTGGATTGATGAGCGCCGCGGCGGTAGCGCTGATGGTCCTGGTGGCAGGCTTCATCTGGGGTGGCTTTGTCCTGCTGCTGGCGCGGGCCGTGCGCTGCGAGGCGAACAAGAGCGGCCCGGGTGAGAGGGTGCCGGGTGGGAGCTGAGCGAGTGGCGCGGGCGGAGAGGATCTACCTCACCGGGTTCATGGGTGCCGGCAAGTCGGCGACCGGGCGACGGCTGGCGGAGGTGCTGGGGTGGCGGTTCATCGATCTCGATGAACGGGTCGAGAAGACGAGCGGGCTGCCGATCGCCGAGATCTTCGAGCGCCTGGGCGAGCACGACTTCCGGTTGGTCGAACGTGCCGAGCTCGAGGCGACGCTCGACCACGCCCGCGTGGTGGTGGCCACCGGCGGCGGTGCTCTGGCGCAGCCGGGAGCGCTCGAGCTGCTGCGTGGCCGTGGGCTGATAGTCTGGCTCAAGCTGCCGTTCGCCGAGCTCGCGGAGAGAGTCGAGGCGGCCGGGGCGGGCATGCGGCCGCTCTACGAAGATCGCCAGCGCGCGCGCCAGCTGTACCGGGAGAGACTGTCGTTCTACCGGCAGGCCGATCTCGTTCTTGCCGTTGGCGGTGGGCAGGCTGTGGAGAGCATCGCCCGTCGCCTCGCTGCTGAGTTGGGAGTCGAAGCTTGCGCTACCTGATCCTGTCCGATATTCACGGCAACTGGGACGCCCTGTCTGCGGTTCAGCGCCACTTGCGCCAGAAAGAGTGCGACGCCGTGCTCGTTCTGGGCGACCTGGTCGGCTATGGCGCCGATCCCGACCGAGTGGTCAGCGCGGTGCGCCGGCTGCCCGAGCCGGTCTACACCGTGCGCGGCAACCATGATCGCGTGGTGACCGATCTCAGCCTCGCCGCCGGCTTCAACGAGGCGGCGCAGCGCGCCGCCCGGTGGACGGCCGAGCACCTCGAGGAGTCGAATCTGCGCTATCTCGGCAGGTTGCCACGGGGGCCGATTCAGGTGGCCCCGGACATCGCCATCTGCCACGGCTCACCCGTCGACGAGGACGATTACCTGCTCTCCGCCGGAGGCGCCGCGGAGGCGTTCGCCGCCCACCAGGCGCCGGTCACCTTCTTCGGCCACACCCACATCCCGTCGGCTTTCACGTTGGCCGCCAACGGTGGTGGCGTCGATGGCGAGCGAATGGACGAGGGCTCGATGGAGCTGGATCCGGCACGCCGCTATCTGCTCAATCCGGGCTCGGTGGGTCAGCCGCGGGACCGCGATCCGCGGGCCTCGTGCATGACCTACGACGAGAAGACCCGCGAGGCCTGCTGGTATCGGGTCGAATACCCGGTGCGCAGCGCGCAGAAGCGGATCGTCGCCGCGGGCCTGCCTTCGATACTCGCCGAGCGCCTGGCCCTCGGCCTGTAGCGGCGCCGTATCTGCCCGCATCTGCTGCGTTACGCTCAGTCGGTCGTCCTCGACGTACCTCCGGTACGCCTGCGGGCGTCCTCCTTCGCAAGCCTTGCAGCTGCAGACAGCTACGACGCCGCTACGGCTCTGAGCGGGTCTTGGTGGATCAGGGACTGCCGAGGGCCAACCTAACGACTTGGCCGAGCGCGGTGGCCGAGCTGGCTTCCACGTTGCCAGACGCCTGGTTCTGGAACGGGCCCATGACCGCTTGACGAGGCTAGCCTGCCCTTCTCACCAATCGTCTACGAAAC
>CALZJC010000421.1 GCA_945787525.1 Thermoanaerobaculia bacterium
TTCCCCGGGGCTGTTGCTGCACGGCGTATGACAGCGCCAGACCCCAGCGCGAGCCATCGCCCAGCAGGGCCTCGAATGAAGGCCGGTCCTGCGGGGTGGTGATCACCAGGATCTCCCGGACCCCGGCCAGCATGAGCGTGCTCAACGGGTAGTAGACCAGCGGCTTGTCGTAGACCGGCAGCAGCTGCTTGCTGATCGTAGTGGCCAGCGGTGCCAGACGCGTGCCGCTGCCACCGGCCAGAATGATGCCTTTTCTGGACTGCTTTTCGGGCATCACGCTTGCGAGGAATCGAGAGCTGAGGGTGGGCTCCAGGCCCAGGCTCGAGAGTTGTTGACCTTATCAGCCAGCCACGTCCCGGCTGGCTGAGCGCCGGGCAGGTCTCCGATGTGGTTCAATCCGGCTGGATGTGGCCTGAACCGAGCTTTGCCCCCCTGCTGTGGCTGGTCGCCGCCACCCTGGTTCTCGCCGGCCTTGTCGGCGTGGTGCTGCCGGTGATGCCGGGCGCGGTGCTGGTGTACCTGGGGTTGCTGCTCGCCGCCTGGATCGACGGCTTCACGCGAGTCGGGCCGATCACCATCGTGGTGCTCACGCTGGCCACCACCCTGGTCTATGTCATCGACTTCGCCGCCGGCACCTACGGCGCCAAGCACCTCGGAGCCAGCCGGAGAGCGGTCTGGGGCGCCGCGATCGGTACGCTGGTGGGCCTGTTCTTCGGCCTGCCCGGGATTCTCATCGGTCCCTTCCTCGGCGCCGTCGCCGGCGAGTACACGGCCCACCGCCAGCTCGCCAAGGCCGGCCGCGCCGGTGCCGGCACCTGGCTCGGCCTCGCCCTCGGCGCCGCCGCGAAGGTAGCGCTGGTCTTCGGCATGCTGGCGCTGTTCACCCTGGCGTACGTTCTCTAGCCTGACTCCAAGCCGGCCGGCCATGGCGCAGGCTGGCGATCAGCGGCTCTTCTGTCGCCGCAAAGCGCTGAACACCTGTCCTAGAAGCGCCCGCACCCGCTGCAGCTCGGACCCATCCAACCTCTCCCCGCCAAAGCTCTCGCGCAGATACAGCCGCAACAGCGAGCCGGCCGGCGGCGCCGCTGCCGGAAAGCGGTCGCCGAGCCGCCGAGCCAGCGTCAGCGGCGCCACCGCCGGGCCTATCGTCGGATCGACCGCCTGCAGCCGGCGCCGCAGCCGCCGATAGGCGCGGGTGGCGGTGAACTCCCGGCGCCCGAAGCGCCACCAGATCCCCGCCGCCACCAGCACCGCCAGCAGCGGCAGCCAGGCGGGGAAAGCGGGCCCGTCAGCCGGCGCGACGGCCTCCGGGTCCGGCTCCGACGCCACGTCGGTCTCGGCCGGACGGGGCACATCCGGGCGCGACTCGCGGCCGAACAGCATGCGGCGCAGGTTGATCCACAGCGAGCGCAGGCCGAAGAACGCCCGGGCCTGGTCGTAGAACCCGTAGGAGATGACGTAACGGTCCCAACGGAACTCGAGATAGTCCCAGGCCTGCTGCATCAGACCCAGGAGGCCCACGTCGGCGGCCTGCGGCAGACCGGCCGCCGGCGTCGGGTCCAGGATCTGCCAGCCGCCCTCCCCGCTGAGCGCCTCCACCCAGGCGTGGGCGTTGCTGTTGCGAACGATGTGGTAGCCCTCGAGGGGATTGAACTCGGTGCCGAGATAGCCGGTCACCAACCGCGCCGGGATGCCCTGCGAGCGCAGCATCAGGACCAGCGACGAGGCGAACAGCTCGCAGTGGCCGGCGCGGTCGCGGAAGAGGAAGTCGTCGAGCGGGTCGGCGCTGGGCGAGCCCATCAGGTCGAGGGTGTACGAGTACTCCTGTCGCAGATGGGTCATGGCCCGCGCCGCTCGCTCGGTGTCGCTACCCTCGCCCATGACCCGGGCCGCCAGATCGCGGATCCGTGTTGAGACCTCTTCGCCGCCACTCTCCAGGGCCGTCGCGGCGGTCGCCGACCGCTCGGGCAGCAGCGGTCGCTCGCTCAAACCGGCGCGGAAGTTGAGCGTGCCGGGTGGAATCACCGGTAGCGCGACGACGCCGGTCGCCTTGACCGCCACGCGGGTGGTGGCGACCTCCACGGACACGGCATCCACCGGCAGCACGAGATCGGCCCGGCCCTGCGGCTGGAGCCAGATCTCCATCCAGCTCCGCGGCGGCACCGGCGCCAGATCGAACGCACCACCCGGACTGCGGCGCAGCGAGTGGAAGCCGCCCCGGCTGCGGCGCCAAGAGTTGTCCTCGAAGCGGTCGTAGACCGCCGCCTTGAAGCGCGCTTCGTGGGCCGGCGGCGGGGCTGACTTGTAGTCCAGGCGCATGACCACCGCCCGGTCGTTGCGCGTCCGGCCGATGGTGTCGAGGTCGAGGCGGTCGCGCAACCCCTCGATGGTGGTGATCCCGGCGCCGCCGGGCCCCACCACCGAGATGTAGGGGTTCTGGAATCGCGGCAGGATGACGAACAGCGGCACCGCCAGGGCCAGCGACCAGAACAGGCCCGGCACGACGAACCCTCGCATCGGCACCACCGCGGTAGAGACACCGGCACGTCCGTGACGTTCCAGGAGATGGGCAGCGGTGAACCGTGCCAGCAGGAGAAGCGTCAGCGCCAGGTAGACGACGAAGTAGGCGAGCACGGCGGGATGCACGCTGGTGCCCATCGCCGCCACGAAAAGGAAGAAAGTGGCCAGCACGGCGTGCCACTTCTCCTTCTCCCGGTGCAGGCCCCACAGCTTCACCGCCAGCGCGAACATCACCAGATGCACCAACGGCTGGATCACCCGGCCCCGCCAAAGCACCGACAGATCCATCGCCAGGAACGGCAGGTAGAGGATGGCCAGCACGTTCATCGCCCAGTAGGGCAGCCAGCCCTCCTCGCCGCGCCAGGCGCGCAGGATGAACAGGCCGACCACCAGCCAGTAGACCGCCAACTGGCCCCAGCCGGTGACTTCGTTGAACGGCAGCGGCAACGGCGACACGAAGGCCACTGCTCCCAGGAGAAGCCGCTTCTCGCGGGCGAAGCCGATCGGCTGTTGCTCTCTCTTCATGATCGCGGCGGCCGCACCGCTGGCCTATGACCTTGCGGCAAGCCTCTCGACGCCCGTCGGCGCCCGGTCGCGGCGCATCGCGAACACCAGACAGGCCGTGTTGGGATCGGCCGGCGCCGGCCGGCGGCCCTCCGCCGCGACCGGTTCGACGAGCGCCAACGCCTCGAGGAGGCGCAGCCGGTGCGACCGGCCGCGGCCAAAACCGACGCCGCCCTGACGCAGCAACAGCTCCACCTCCCAGCCCCGGGCCAGATGGTGG
>CALZJC010000422.1 GCA_945787525.1 Thermoanaerobaculia bacterium
CTGGACTTGCGCGGTGCCAGCTAAGCCCCCGCGTCGAGCCAACCCCGGAAGCCCGTCTCGAGCTCCGACCAGCCGGCCCCGAGGCGCCCGAGCAGCAGATCCTCGTCCAGGGTCTCGCCCGCGGCCACCGCCGCCAGGAACGAGCGAAAGCCCTGTCTGCCGGCGGGCGACTCGTCGCTCAGCAGATAGCGCACCCAGAAGGCGCTCAGCGCGTAGTGGATCTTGAATCGCGACTGGGCCTGGAACCCCGAGCGATCGAACCCTACGAGATCCTCGAGAGTCGGCAGGTCGTCCCGTCTCATGCTGCTGCGCAGGCCGCCGATCTCGACCTGGCCGCCGCCCAGCAACCGGGCACGCTCGGTGCCCGTCTCCCACCGCCCCAGGCTGCCCGGCACCAGGGTGCCGTCCGCCGTGATCCGCGACATCGCCAGCTCCTCCGCCAGTCCTTCATCGAGCCAGGAGGGCAGGGCCGGCCCCAGATGGCGCCGGTTCAGCAGGTGGACCAGCTCGTGCACCAGGGTCGCCTGGACCTGTTCCACCAGCCTGGTCCCGGCAGCCAGCGCCACGATGCCCTGGGCCGGTGCGGCAAAGGCATGCCGCCGGCTTTCGGGAGAGACCCGGGTGCGGAAGATCAGGAAAGCGCCTTCCGAGTCGAAGAGCAGGATCGCCTCCGCCGCTTCGCCGACCGGCTCGAGGCCGGTGCGCTGGGCGTAGAGACCGTCCAGCTGCCCGGCCAGACGGGGACAGCGCTCGATCAGCGGGCCCTCGACGTCGGTGATCAGGAGAAAGGGCCCGCAGGGCATCTCCCGGACGTCATCACCCATCAGCCGCCGCGCCTCGGCGAGGATCTCCTCCGCCGGCGGCGTCGCCGCCAGCGGCACGACCGGCTCCGGCTGCCAGAGCTCGTCGGCGGAGGGCTCGCTCAGGTCGGCGCGACGCGCCCAGCCTTCGACGAGAGCGCCTTGCAGCCCGACGCGAGAGACTCGGCGCCAATCGCCGCGCCGTTCCATCAGCACCATCGGCCGGAGGTCCTCGACGGTCGCAACGACACCGCTGCCGGGATCGGGCCGCTCCCGAAGCCGTGTGCCAGCTCTGACCCAGACTCTGCCCAGCCGCCGTGAGGTGACCGTGACGGATGGCGCGGCGGTGCTCTCGCGACCCGCACCCATCACCTCGACGGGCGGCTCCTCCTGGCGCGGCGCCGGCGGGGCCGGGCGGTAGATCTCGCGAAATCGCTCGGCCGCCGGCCCGATCACCGGGAGCTCGACCAGCCGATCCAGCACCGGGGAGTCCGGATAGCGCGTCAGCCAGGCGACGCTGCCCAGCAGCACCAACAGGAGGATCAGCAGCCAGGGCAAGGGGTCCCGCCGCATCGGGGCCATCCTAGCCGGCTAGTACCGCGGCACCGCGGGGTCGACCCGCAGGCTCCAGGCGTTGATGCCGCCGGCCAGGTTGCGGGCCTCGAGGCCGTGGCTGCGCAGAAAAGCGGTGGCGTGCGCCGAGCGCACGCCGGTGTGGCAGTAGACGACGATCTCCGCCGCCGGGTCGAGCTCCCGCCAACGCTCGCCGAGGGCCTGGATCGGAATCAGCCGCGATCCCTCGAGGCGGCAGATCGCGTGCTCCTGCGGCGTGCGCACGTCGAGCAGCGTCAGCTCCCGGCCCTGGCTCCGCAGCTCGGCCAGCTCCTCCACCTGCAGCTCCGCGGCGACCCCGGCGGCCTGCGCCTCCGCAGCCGCCTGGCCGCAGAACTGCTCGTAGTCGATCAACTCGCGCTGTGTCGGGTTCTCCGAGCAGAGCGGACAGGCCGGGTCCTTGTTGAGCTTGAGCTCTCGAAACCGCATCTTGAGGGCGTCGAACAGCAGCAACCGGCCGACCATCGTGTCGCCCAGGCCGAGCAGCAGCTTGACGGCCTCGTTTGCCTGCAGCGCGCCGATGACGCCGGGCAGGATGCCCAGCACGCCGCCCTCCGCGCAGGACGGCACCAGCCCGGGCGGCGGCGGCTCCGGGAACAGGCAGCGGTAGCAGGGGCCCTCGGCCCCCCAGAACACCGACACCTGTCCCTCGAAACGGAAGATCGAGCCGTAGACGTTCGGCTTGCCGGCCAGCACGCAGGCGTCGTTGACCAGGTAGCGGGTCGGAAAGTTGTCGCTGCCGTCGACGACGACCTGGTAGCCGGCCATGACGTCGAGCGCGTTGGACGAGTCGAGTCGCACGGCGTGCGCCTCCACCTGGCAGTGCGGGTTGATCTCCCGCAGACGCTCGGCCGCCACCTCGAGCTTCGGCCGACCGATGTCCGATTCGCCGTACAGCACCTGGCGCTGCAGATTCGACTCGTCCACCGTGTCGAAGTCGACCAGGCCCAACCGGCCGACGCCGGCGGCGGCCAGGTAGAGCGCCAGCGGCGACCCCAACCCACCCGCGCCGACGAGCAACACCCGCGACGCCTTGAGCCGTTCCTGGCCCTCGGTTCCGACCTCGGGGATCACCAGGTGCCGCCCGTAGCGGCGCAACTCCGCCGGGCTCAGGGGGTCGGCGGGTTCGGACAGCGGCCTCAACGCTCCTCCTCGTCCCGGCCGGCGCTCACGGTCAGCTCGGCCTCGACGAAGCGATCCTCGTCGAGGCGCCAGCTGCGCCGCTCGCGCACACCCCCTTCACCGAGGCCGACGATCAGATAGCTGGCTCCGGGCCAGGCCGACTCGCGATCGACCTCGCTGGGTACCGCCGCACCGCGCGGGTGGGAGTGGTAGGTGCCCACCACCCGTTCGCCGCGGTCGCGCGCCCGGCGGTAGGCCCGCAGCAGAGACCCGGGCGAGATGGTGAACCGGCGGCGCTGATCGGCGGCCTGGTTGACACACGGCTCCACCCGGCCGATGCGTACCGTATCGCCGTCCTCGACCTCGCCCAACAGCAGACCACAGCACTCCGCCGGGAAGGCGGCGAGCGCCCGCCTCTCCACGGTGGCGAGGTCGTCCGGGGCGATCAGCAGCTGGGGCATCGGTGGGCAGGTCGGGCTACAAGACCGTCGGCAGCGGCACCAGCAACGAGGCCAGGACGGCGAGCGCGCTGGCCGCCAGCGCCACCAGGGCGCCCAACAGATGCTCCTGGCTCTCCGGCTTCAGGGGGTTCAGCCAGGCCGCCGCCAGGTAGCCGCCGCCGAAGCCGCCCAGATGGGCGAAGTTGTCGATGCCCGGCATCAGGAAGCCGAAGAGAAACAGGACCAACGCCCAGCTCCATGCCTGCTGCCCCACACCGCTCGGGCCGCGGCGGCTGTAGTACACC
>CALZJC010000423.1 GCA_945787525.1 Thermoanaerobaculia bacterium
CCGCCGATGGCGTTGGCCGAGCCGTGCATCATGTTGGCCACGGTCAGGCCGCCGGCGAGCTGGCGGTAGATGCTGATGGCTTCGGGCTGCACGACGTCGGCGATCCGCACCTCGGCGGTGACCACGTGGGTGCCCTCGTTGGCGCCGCCCTCGATGGCGGTGTGGCTGTGGGCGTCGATCAGACCGGGAGTGACGTGCTTGCCGGCGGCGTCGATCTCCAGGGCGCCGGCCGGGGCCTCGAGGTCCACGCCGACGGCGGCGACGCGCCCGCGACGCACCAGCAGGTCGGCCCCCTCGAGCTTCCCCTGCGGCCCGCTGGTCCAGATCGTCGCGCCGCGCACGATCATCGCCGCCGGCTGTTCGGGCCGCGGGTTGCGCCAGGCCGCGGGATCTCCCTGGCCGGCGACCGGCGAGCCGGCGGCCAGCGCCAGAAGGGCGATGAACGCTGCCAGCCGTCTCATGGCGTCACCTCCGGGCGGACCGTTCGGGAGCCCGAGATCGTGAACGGCCCGCTGGGCGAGACGCCGCTCCCCTCGGCGTTCTCGTCGCGGATCTCCAGCGTGAAGCTGATGCTGCCCGGCATGCCCAGCGAGGTGCTGTCGAAGACGACCTCCACGATCGTCCCCGAGACCTCGGCGCTGGTCAGGGAGAGCGGGTCGCCACCCATCGCCGCGACCGTGCCGGAGAGCGACGGCGCCGCCCCCTCGAGCACCAGCAACACAGGGATCTGCTCGCCGTCCGGGGTCTCGACGGTCAACGCCCAGGTGCCGGCGGGCTCGACCTCCGGCGGCTTGGTCTCCTTGATCTCGTGGCGGCGGCCGTCCACCCAGAGCTCGCGGACCCTGGTCTCCTTGGTGAACAGATCGCCATCGACCACCACCAGGTTGGCCATCTTGCCGACGCTCAGGGTGCCGGCGCGGTCGTCGATGCCGAGCAGCCGGGCCGGGGTGGTGGTGAAGGCGGCCAGGGCCTGCTCGGCGCTCAGCCCGCGCTCGATGGCGCTCGCCAGATGGGTATGCAGCGTCTTCGGATCCGACAGGCCGTGGCTGGTGAAGGCGACGGTCAGGCCGCTGTCGAGCAGCCGCGCGGGGTTGGCCGGCGCCGCGTCCCAGTGTCGCAGGGCGGCCAGCTCGACCGTCAGGTCGTCTTCGTCGGGGACGGCCGGCTGGTCGGGAAATACTACCGGCAGCAGGTGGGGCAGAGCGGACTCGGCGATCGGACCGAGCCATTTGTACTCCTCGCCGTTGCCCACCAACCAGGCGCGCAGGCCGAGCTCCTCGACGAGAGCGGCGGCGCGCAGCGTGCCTTTGGCGTCGGCGGTCTCGATCACCACCAGCTCGTCGCCCGCGCTGATCCCGCCGAGGGCCGCCAGCGAGCTGTCGAACGCCGGCCGCGCCTGGCCGGGGTCGCGCTCGTAGGCGCGCCGGGCGGCGGCGTACCAGGTGGCGTCCAGCAGGGTCTGGCGGAAGAGCGCGATGGCGCCCATCAGCGAGCGCGGATAGCTTTCGGCGCCCCGCGCGAACGAGACGAACTGGCCGAGGCCGTCACGCAGCAGGTTCTCCCCCGGGCTGCCGTCGCCGAGGTTGAGCAGCGCGCCGCTGCCCCGGAAGACGCCCTCGGCCGGCGCCACCAGCGCGGTGGTGAAGCCCGCCTCGCGCAACTTCCTGGCGGTCTCGGCGTGGGAGGCGTACGGGGCGACGCTGTGCTCGGGCGTCACCAGCGCGTTGCCGTTGCCGCCCTGGCGAGCGACGGGCTCGCCGTCGCTCTCCGGCCTGGCGCGCACGGCGTAGGGCTCGATCAGGCCGGGATAGACGGTGAGGCCCTCGAGGTCCCAGGTCCGGGCATCGGCCGGCGTCGCCGCGGCCGGTCCGACCGCCTCGATGACGCCGTCGCGCAGCACGATCGTGCCGGTCTCGAGGATCTCGCCGGGCGCGACGACGATCCGGGCGCCGGTCAGGGCGTGGACCTGGGGGACCTCGGCGACGGCGGGGCCGGCCGCGCCAGGCGTGGCTGCCAGGGCGGCGCAGGCGATCCATCTCCTCATCATCTGCTTCATTCTCAGCGGGGTTTCGGGCAGCCAGCCTGGGCCTGATCCGGTCGGACCGGCGATTCTATACGACGAGCTCAGCCGCGGCGGCGGACCGTGTGGGCGATCCAGGCGGCGGCGAAGCCGGCGGTGCAGACCAGGACGATGGCGGCGCCGGAGGGCAGGTCGAAGCGCATCGACAGCCAGAGGCCGGCGATGGCCGAGGTGATCGCCAGCCCGGTGCCGAGGACCATCATGCGCGGCAGGCTGGCGCTGAGCAGCGACGCCGCGGCGGCCGGCGTGACGAGCAGGGCGGCGGTCAGCAGCACACCCACGGCGCGCACCGCCGAGACCACCGCCAGGGCGATCAGGGTCAGCAGCAGATAGCGCAACCGGTCGGTCCGAATGCCCACCGCCTCGGCGTAGATCGGATCGAATGAAGTCAGCTCGAGCTCCTTGTGTGCCAGGACCAGGGCCGACACCACCAGCAGGGTCACGACGCCCAGCAGAACCAGCTCGCCGGAGGTGACGTTGGCCAGGTCACCGAAGAGAAGCGCGTTCAGCTCGTGTGGATCGCGCCCTGCCGCCAGCACCACGCCGAGGGCGAACATCGCGGTGAACAGCACGCCGATGGCCGTGTCCTCGCGCAGCGCCTGCCGCCGGGTGAGCCAGCCGATGCCGAAAGCGGTGATCAGGCCGGCGATCAGGGCGCCGATGAAGGTGCTCTGGCCGAGCAGCATGGCCACCACGAGGCCGGGCAGAACGGTGTGGCCCAGGGCGTCGCCGACAAAGGCCATGCGCCGCAGGACCACATAGACCCCGAGGCAGGCGCAGGTGGTGCCGATGAGCACGGCCGCCACGACGCCGGCCAGGAAGGCGGGCTCGCCGATCATCGCTCGCCGCCGGAGAACGGCGCCGGCGGCGGCGCCACGAGGCGACCCTCGTTGAGATAGAGGGCGTCGTCGAAGGCGGTGTCGAGGCGCCCGATGTCGTGCGTTGCGACCAGCACCGTGGTGCCGTCGGCCCGCAGCTCGTCGAGGATCTCGGCCATGACCACGCGGGTCTCGGCGTCGATCGCGTTGAGCGGCTCGTCGAGCAGCACGAGATCCGCCTCCTGGGCCAGGGCTCGGCCGAGCAGCGCCCGCTGCTGCTGGCCGCCCGAGAGCTGGCCCACCAGGCGATCGGCGATCGGCTCGAGACGCAGTCTCTCGAGCACCTGGCGAACGATACGCTCGTCC
>CALZJC010000424.1 GCA_945787525.1 Thermoanaerobaculia bacterium
CAGCGGCCGCGCATCTTGCCCAGCGGCTCGTCGCTGCCGAGCAGCGCCTGCGCCGCCACGCGGCCTAGCATCACGATGACCCGCGGCCGAACGGTGGCGATCTGGTCGTCCAGCCAGCCGCGGCAGGCGGCCACCTCGTCGGGCCGTGGGTCGCGATTGCCCGGCGGCCGGCACTTGACGACGTTGGCGATGTAGACCTGCTCGCGACTCAGCTCGATGGCCTGGATTATGCGCGTCAGAAGCTCGCCGGCGGGGCCGACGAACGGCAGGCCCTGCCGGTCCTCCTGCGCACCCGGCCCTTCGCCGATGAACATCAGATCGGCATCGGGCGCCCCCGTGCCGAACACCACCGTGCGGCGGCCCTCGGCCAGACGGCAACGGGTGCAGGTGGCGGCCGCGGCGGCCTGCCCGACCAGAGCCTGGGCGGCTCCGCTGCCCTGCGCGGCGAGCGCGGGCGTCTCGAGCGTCTCGGGAATCTCTGCCGCGACCGGCTCGGCGGCCGCCGGGCCCCTGGTCAGTAGAAGCTCTTCGTAGCCCAGATCCGCCAGGTAGGTCAGGAGCTCGGTGACGGCCGGCGATGATCGGGATCGCACGACGATTGAGATCCAGCTAGCGGTCGATTCCGGGCACGTTGTCGAGCGGCGGGCTACGCCTCGACCGGGGCTGCCTGCTCGGCATCCTCCTCCGGCGCCGGGCCGTACTCCCACTCGATCAGATCGTGCATGATCTCGTCCATCGCCACCTGGGTGGACTTGCGGGTATCGGCTTCGAGCCGCGGCGACGCACCGCGCAGCATGCGCTCGGCGCGCTCGGCCGCCAGCAGTATGAAACGGAACTTGCTGTCGATTCTCTCGGGCATCCTCTCCATCGTCTATCTCCCGCCGTCCGGTGCGAGCTGCCTCGAGAAATCTCCGACCACGCTCGCCACCCGGTCCTTCATCCGGTCCAGACGGTGCTGTTTGTCCAGGATGATCGCGGCCAGCGCAGCGCTGGCCAGGTCCAGATCTTGGTTGATGAGAACATAATCGTAGCGCTGATAACGCTCTATTTCCCAAAGAGATACAGCCAGGCGACGAGCGATCGCCTCGGCTCGGTCGAGGCCGCGCCCGCGCAGCCGCCGCTCCAGCTCGTCATAGCTGGGCGGCAGGATGAAGATGCTGTGCGCCCTGGGCATCTTCTCCAGCAGCTGCTCGGCGCCCTGGACGTCGATGTCCACCAGAACGTCGAGGCCCTCGTCCAGCGACCCCGTCACCGCCTCGCGCGAGGTGCCCTTGTACTCGCCGTGCACCTCGGCCCACTCGAGAAACGCCCCGTCGGCGGCCATGCGCTCGAAGGCGGCGACGTCGATGAAGTGATAGTCCCGCCCCTCGATCTCGTTCTGGCGCGGCGGCCGCGAGGTATGGCTGACCGAGTAGACGAGCGAACCCGATCGGCCCAGTGGGCTCTCCATCAGGCGTCGGATAATCGTTGTCTTGCCGGCCCCTGAAGGAGCCGAGACGATGAAGAGCTCTCCCCGCTGCATGGTGCTGGAGGCCGCCGCGTGCCTCCGGCGCAGGCTACCACGGGCGCCGGGCGGCCGGATGCCTCACTCGATGTTCTGAACCTGCTCGCGCAGGCGATCGCAGGCCGCCTTGGCGTCGAGGACCGAGCGCAGGATGGGCAGATCGCGGCACTTGGCCCCCAGCGTGTTGATCTCGCGCAAGAGCTCCTGGCTCAAGAACTCGAGGCGCCGGCCCACCGGCTCGCCACTGGCGAGCAGCTGCCGCCCGTGCTCGAGATGGGCCCCGAGGCGATCGATCTCCTCCTGCACGTCGCTGCGCTCGACCAGCAGAGCCACCTCCTGGGCCAGCCTCTCCTCGCTGGGTGGCGGCCCGGCCAGCAGCTCGTCCAGCCGCTGCCGGAAGGTCTCTTCCAAACGCCGCCGCGCGTCCGGGCGGCGCGCCTCGATCTCCACCAGCAGCCGGCCCAACTCGTCGAGGAAACCGGTGACGATCTCGCCCAGCCTCTCGCCTTCGTGCCGCCGGGCCGCCACCGCCTGGTCGCGCGCCGTCTCGACGGCGCCCAGCACCTGCCGATGGTCATCGTCGGTCCACGAATGGGGCTCGAAGGAGAGCTTGACCACCTCGGGTAGGCGCAGGAGATCGGCGAAGGTCAGGTCCCGCTCGGCAAGGCCGTCCGAGCCAAGCTCCTCCGCGGCCCGCCGCAGCTCCGCGACGGCACCGCGCGAGACCCTCACCTGGCACGGCCGCTCCCCGAGATGGGTCACCTCGACTCGCACCTCGACCCGGCCGCGGTGCAGCTCCGTCCGCAGGCAGTCGCCGATTCGTCGCTCGATGGGCCGCAGGTCTTCCGGTAGTCGCATCACCAGATCGAGATTGCGGTGGTTGACCGCGCGCACGCTGACCGCCAGTCGCAGGCCGTCCCCTTCGACCTGCGACTGGCCGTAGCCGGTCATGCTGCGAACCACGCTCATTCCCGGAACTGCAGGTCGTAAAGCCGCTTGTAGAGCCCGTTGCGAGCCAGCAGCTCGTCGTGCGAGCCCTGCTCGACGATGCGGCCCTGGTCGAGGACCACGATGCGGTCACACTTGGCCACGGTGGAGAGCCGATGGGCGATCACCAGAGTCGTGCGGTCGCGCATCAGGTTGTTGAGCGCCTTCTGAACCAGCGCCTCGGAGTGGGAGTCGAGATGCGAGGTCGCCTCATCGAGAATCAGGATCGGGGCGTTCTTGAGCAGCGCCCGGGCGATGGCCAACCGCTGCCGCTGCCCCCCGGACATGCTGTAGCCGCCCTCGCCGACCACCGTCTCGTACTCCCGCGGCAGCCGCATGACGAACTCGTCGGCGTAGGCCGCCGCGGCCGCCTCGCGAATCCGCTCGAGGGGCAGATCGGCCCGGCCGTAGGCGAGATTGGCGCGCACCGTGTCGTTGAACAGCACGGTCTCCTGGGTGACCAGACCGATGAGCGAGCGCAGGCTCGACAGACTCGCGTCGCGGATATCGACGCCATCGATGGTCAACCGCCCCTCGTCGGGATCGAAGAAGCGTGGCAGCAGGTTGACCATCGTCGTCTTGCCGGCGCCGGAGGGACCGACCAGAGCCACCACCTCGCCGGCGCCGATCTCGAGATCGATGCCGTGCAGAACGCCCTGACCGGTATAGCCGAACGAGATGCCGCTGAACGCGACCTCGCCGACCGCCATTTGCAACTCCACGGCGTCGGGCTTCTCGACGATCTCGTTGGGCTCGCAAATCAGGC
>CALZJC010000425.1 GCA_945787525.1 Thermoanaerobaculia bacterium
GGTCTCCTGGCGCTCGGTGTCGAGCGCGCGGTACTGGCGATAGAGCTCCACCGCCGGGCTGATCTCGGACAGCCGCTTGCTGGCGTCGCGGACCCGATCGCGGTCGGACAGGAACTCGGCGTCCGACAGCTTGTCGGTGAGCTCCTGGTGCTCCTCTTCGAGAGCGGAGAGTTGTTCAAGCATCTACCCAGTTCACCCTTTCGCGCGCGCCGGATCGGCGGTGCTCATTCTATTCGACGGCGCACAGCTCACCCGGCCGCGCCGCGGCGCGCCGTACGACGTTCTGTTCGTGCGGAGCTAGGAGGAGGAGGTCTGCTGACCGTAGCGGCGCTTGAAGCGTTCCACGCGGCCGGCGGTGTCGACCAGCTTCTGCTTGCCGGTGAAGAAGGGGTGGCAGGCGTTGCAGATCTCGAGCCGCAACGCCTCCTTCGTCGAATGCACCTCGAATGTGTTGCCACAGGCGCAGACCGCGGTCACCAGATGCAACTCCGGATGAATGCCTTGCTTCACGATAGATACCTCGGGATTGTCGCTCTGCGGGGCGCCCGACCGGGCGCGGAATGGAGAACAGTATCCCATGGGTCTTTATTCCGCAACGCGCGCGGCACCCGCTGCCGGCAGGTGGGTCTGGGCCGGGGGGCGACTCCTCGCGAGACGGAGAAGCGTCTAGACTCTATTGCTCCGGTGCGCGTAGGAGTGGTTCGCGAGCCCCGCGTCGGCGTCGTCCCTGAAGCCATGCCGCCTCGAAGCGAGAGATGCAGGTCGAGCCAGCGGTTCGCGCTCGTCGCCGGCTGGCTGCTGCTGGCCTGCGGCGGCTCCGGGCTGGCGCAGGCAGAGGGCGCGGCAGGAGCGGATGGAGAGCGGCGTGAGGCGACGGTCTACGAGATCCGCCGGGCCGGCTCGGCCATCGCTGTCGACGGCGTTCTCGACGAGGCGGCCTGGGACAGGGCGCTGACCGTGCGGCTCGAGTACGAGACCCGGCCGGGCGAGAACACCGATCCGCCGGTCGAGACCGAGTGCCTGGTGACCTACGACGACGAGCGGTTCTACGTCGCCTTCCGCGCCTTCGATCCCGACCCCGGAGCGATCCGTGCCCACCTGCAGGATCGCGACACCATCTTCGGCGACGATCTGGTTGGCTTCAAGCTGGACCCGTTCGACGACCAGCGCCGCGCGTTCCAGTTCTTCGTCAATGCGTTGGGGGTGCAGTTCGACAGCCTGGAGGACGAAGTTTCGGGCAGCGAAGACCACTCCTGGGACGTGATCTGGAGCTCTTTGGGACGGATCACCGAGCACGGGTACGTGGTCGAGATAGCGGTGCCGTTTCATCAGCTGCGCTTTCCCAAGGGCAAAGGCGTCCAGACCTGGGGCTTCGACGCGGTGCGTTTCTACCCGCGCAGCCAGACCCACCGCATCGCCCTGCAGCCGGTGGATCGCGACATCTCCTGTCAGCTCTGCCAGATGTCCAAGGTGCGGGGCCTGGAGGAGATCACTCCGGGTCGCAATCTGGAGTTGGTGCCCACGGTCACCTCGGGCCGCACCGACCGGCGGGACGACTTTCCCGACGGGCCGCTCGAGGAGGGCAGCGTCGACTCCGAGATCGGCTTTACGGGCCGCTGGGGCATGACTCCGAACCTGACGCTCAACGTCGCGCTCAACCCGGATTTTTCCCAGGTCGAGGCCGACAGCGCGCAGCTCGAGGTCAACAACCGCTTCGCGCTCTTCTTCCCCGAGAAGCGCCCGTTCTTCCTCGAGGGCGCCGACTTCTTCTCGACGCCCCTCGACGTGGTCTTCACCCGCACGGTCGCCGATCCCACCTGGGGCGCCAAGCTCACCGGCAAACAGGGGCCGCACGCCATGGGCGTCTTCGTCGCCCGTGACGAGCTCACCAACCTGATCTTCCCGGGCAGCACCGGCTCGGATGGCACCTCGCTCGACATCGAGTCGACCGACGCCGTGCTCCGCTACCGGCGCGATATCGGCGACTCGTCCGCGCTGGGGGTGCTGCTCACCAGCCGCGAGGGCGACGGCTACAGCAATCAGGTGGCCGGTGTCGACGGCCTCTGGCGACTGGGCGAGTCGGATTCGATTCGCTTCCAGAGCCTGACCTCGCGGACCGAATACCCGCTGGAGGTGGCTCTGGAGTTCGATCAGCCGGGTGGCAGCTTCGGTGGCCGGGCGCACCGGATCCACTACGGCCACGACGCCCGCGAGTGGGACTGGTGGGCGCGCTACGTCGACGTCGGCGGGGATTTCCGGGCCGACCTGGGCTTCATGCCGCGCGGCGACTTCACCCATCTCGCCGGCGGTCTATCGCGCACCTGGTGGGGCGACGACAAGGACTGGTTCAGCGAGATCCGGCTGGGCGGCGACTGGGACCTTACCGAGGACCAGTCCGGCCAGCTGCTCGAGGAGGAGGTCGAGTTCAACCTCGAGATCGTCGGCCCCATGCAGTCCCGCCTCTGGCTCGAGCTCGGGAGCCGCGACCAGTTCTTCGACGGCGTCACGTTCGACAGCCTCAACTCGTACAGCACCTGGTTCGAGGTGCGGCCCAGCGGCCGTTTCTGGTTCGGCATGTTCACCGGCTACGGCGATGCCGTCGACTTCGCCAACACCAGGCCGGGCACCCGGCTGTTCTGGGAGCCCGGCATCCGGCTGAATCTCGGCCTGCGTCTGCGCCTCGACCTGGACCACGACCTGCAGAGGTTCGAGGTCGACGAGGGCAAGCTCTTCGAGGCCAACCTGACCCAGCTGCGGCTGGTCTACCAGATCAATGTGCGCACTTTCGTGCGCACGATCTTCCAGTACCGCGACGTCGAGCGCAATCCGGACCTCTACGTCGACGAAGTGGACGCCAGGACCGAGCGGCTGTTCAGCCAGTTCCTGTTCTCGTACAAACTGAATCCCCAGACGGTTCTGTTCGTGGGCTACGCCGACAATCGTGAGGGCGACCAGCTGGTCGACCTGACGGAGCGCAACCGGACCCTGTTCTTCAAGTTCGGTTACGCCTTTGTCCTGTAGCCCCGCCGGGCGTTCAGGAGGCGATGCGGTCCACCGAGATGTCGAGTCGCTTCATCATCTCGTGGAGCGTTGTCGGCTTGAGCTCGAGGAGCTTGGCCGCGGCCTTCTGGACCCCGCCGGTGGCTTCCAGGGCCTTGATGATCAACTGGCGCTTGTAGCCGCCCACGGCGTCGTTGAACGAAACGCCGTTGAGCGCCGCCGAGGCGGTGACCGGG
>CALZJC010000426.1 GCA_945787525.1 Thermoanaerobaculia bacterium
GCCGGTTCTTCTTCCGCGTCGTCGACGGCGAGGTGATCGAGGGCGCGGTGCATGCCGGGCCCAACCTGTCGCGCATCGCCGGTGAGCTCGCCCGGCTCACCACCACCGGCAACGTGCGCAACTACGCGCTCTACTTCCTGGGCGGCGTGCTGCTGCTGCTCTGGTGGCTGCTGGCCTGAAGATGATCGACCTCCTACAGCTCCTGATCGGCGACTCGCTGACCCGGCTGGTCTTCTTCCCCATGCTGGCCTGTCTGCCGCTGCTGCTGCTGCGGCAGGAGCGCACGGTAAAGCGCTACACCCTGGTCGCGGCGCTGGTCGAGCTGGGCCTGGTGCTCTGGGCGGTTGGCAATCGCCTGGGGGCCGGCGGAGCGTTCGAGCCCTGGCACGACCTGGCGGAGAGCGGCTCGCCGATCGAGTGGATCCCCCGCTTCGGCATCCGCTACGAGCTGATGATGGACGGCATCTCGCTGCCGCTGGTGGTGCTGACGGCGCTCCTGCTGCCGATCGTGATTCTCGGCTCCTGGCGCGGCATCACCCACCAGTGGCGCGGCTACTCCGCCTCCTGCCTGCTGCTCACCTCGGGCATCCTGGGGGCCTTCCTGGCCGTCGACCTGTTCCTGTTCTACGTCTTCTGGGAGCTGATGCTGGTGCCGATGTATCTGCTGATCGGCATCTGGGGCGGCAGACGACGCGTCTACGCCGCGATCAAGTTCTTTCTCTTCACCATGGCCGGCAGCCTGCCGATGCTGCTGGCGATCCTCTGGCTGGCCTGGAGCCACTCCCAGATCGCCGGCGCCTGGACCTTCAGCTACGACCTGCTCTCGCGGCTCGACTTCCCCATCGCCCAGCAGATGCTGCTGTTCGGCGCCTTCGGCCTGGCCTTCGCCATCAAGGTTCCGCTGGTGCCGCTGCATACCTGGCTGCCCGACGCCCACGTCGAGGCGCCGACCGGCGGCTCCGTGGTGCTGGCCGGAGTGCTGCTGAAGCTCGGTACCTACGGCTTTCTGCGCTTCGCCATGCCGCTCTTCCCGCACGCGGCGAGCGCCGCGCAGCCGCTGCTGGTGACCCTGGCCCTGATCGGCATCCTCTACGGCGCCCTGGTGGCCTGGGTGCAGAGCGACATGAAGAAGCTGGTGGCCTATTCGTCGGTCGCGCATCTCGGCTTTGTCGTGCTGGGACTGTTCGCCTTCGACCAGATGGCCTGGGAGGGCGCCCTCATCCAGATGGTCAATCACGGTCTCTCGACCGGCGCCCTCTTCCTGCTCGTCGGCATGCTCTACGACCGGCGTCACACCAAGGAGTTCGACCAGTTCGGCGGCCTCGCCAAGGTGATGCCGTGGTTCGCGACCCTGCTGGTGATCTCGGCGCTGGCCTCGGTCGGACTGCCCGGGCTCAACGGGTTCGTGGGCGAGTTCCTGATCCTCGCCGGCAGCTACCGCGCCGGGCTGGCCCTGCCGGTCATCGGCGCGACGTTCGGCGTCGTGCTGGCGGCGCTCTATCTGCTCAAGATGCTGGCCCGCACCCTCTGGGGGCCGCTCGACCGTGACGAGAACCGTGAGCTCCGCGACCTGTCCCTGCGGGAGATCCTCACCCTGGCACCGCTGGTCATCCTGATGTTCGCCATCGGTGTCGCCCCCGAGCGGTTCCTGACGCCGAGCCGCGAGGCTCTGACCACCACTCTGGCCGAGTTTCACGAGCGTCGGGACGAGCCGGCGCCGATGGCCTTGCGGTGGCGGCAAAGCGCACCGACCCCCGACGGTATCGGTGGCGAGCGGGCGGCGATCGCGAGGGTCGAGAGATGAACGAGGCTTTCGTCATCGCCCGCGGCGACCTGGCCGCGCTGCTGCCCGAGCTGGCGCTGGTGGGCGGCGGGGTCCTGCTGCTGCTGCTCGACGCGTTCCGGCCGCGGGCGAAGCGCTGGCTCACGCCGCTCGCCGTGGCGGCGGTCGGCGGCGCCGCGGCGGCGGTGGCGGCGAACGTGAGGGGTGCCGATGCGGTGCACTTCGGCGGGCTGATCGAGACCAGCGCTCTCAGCCTCGCCGCCTCCGGGGTCGTCCTGGTGGCCGCGCTCCTGGCGATACTGGCATCCGACGGCTATCTGCGCCGCGAGCGGCTGGCGGGCGGCGAGTATCACGCCCTGCTTCTCTGGTGCGCCGCCGGGTTGCTGCTGATGCTGCGAGCGCGCGAGCTGCTGACCATCTTCCTGGCTCTCGAGCTGCTGTCGATCTGCCTCTACAGCCTGGCCGGCTATCACCGGCGCCTGGCGATCGCCACGGAAGCCGCCCTCAAGTACTTCCTGATGGGCGCCTTCGTCAGCTCCTTCGTGCTCTACGGCATCGCCCTGGTGTGGGGCGAGACGGGCCACACCGATCTCGACGGCATTGCCGCCGCCCTCGCCGCCGGCACCGGTCATCCCTGGCTGGTCACGCTGGGCATGCTGCTGCTGGTGTCCGGGTTCGCCTTCAAGATGAGCCTGGTGCCGTTCCACGCCTGGGCCCCGGACGCCTACCAGGGCGCGCCGTCGCCATTCGTGGCCTTTCTCTCGGTGGCGCCAAAGGCGGCCAGCGCCATCGTGCTGATCCGGCTGCTCGGCGCCCTGGCGGGCGGCGCTGAAAGCGAGAAGTGGGCGTCGCTGGTGGCCATTCTGGCGGTGCTGTCCATGGTAGGCGGCAACCTGATGGCACTGGTGCAGCGCGACATCAAGCGCATGCTGGCCTACTCCGGTATCGCCCACATGGGCTATCTGCTGATCCCCCTGGTCGGCATCGACGCGGCCGTGGGAGAGCCGGTGCTGGTCTATCTGCTGGCCTATGCGCTGATGAACGCCGGAGCGTTCGCCATCGTCGCGATGCTCTATTCGAGCCCCGGAGAGCAGCACCTGATCTCCGACCTGGCCGGGTGGGGCCTGCGGCGGCCGCTGCTGGCAGGCTGCCTGACCCTCTGCATGCTCTCGCTGGGCGGCATTCCGCCGACCCTGGGCTTCCTCGGCAAGTACCTGGTCTTCGTGCATGCCATCCGTCACGGTCACCTCTGGCTGGCCGTGGTCGGCGTCATCGCGAGCCTGGTGGGCATCTTCTACTACCTGCGTGTGGTCTACACGCTCTACATGCTCCCCGAGGTGCGGACCCCGGCCGAGCCCCTGGCCGACGGCTGGGGACGATTGGCCGCGCTGGTCGCCGCCGGCGGCAGCCTGGTTCTCGGCATCTGGCCCAGCGCCCTGCTCGAC
>CALZJC010000427.1 GCA_945787525.1 Thermoanaerobaculia bacterium
GGCCCGCTCCTCGGCACCCCGCTTCCATGCCGCGGCCTGGCCGATCCGCAAGATGCTCGAGGCGGGGTACCGGAGCTACCGGGATGCCTACCGGGACGCTCTGCGCCGCCACCAGGCGCCACTGAGCTTTCCGAACCATGGGATCCCACCGCCAGTGATGCTCGTGGCTCGCAGCTGACACCGAGGCCGCACGCTTCGCGCTGGGCGGTGCCGACTCGCGGGTGGCGCAACGTGTGACGCCCTCAGGACGAGCCTTGGGCGGTCTAGTGGTCTACGTAGCCTTCCCGCGTCCGAACTCTGAGACCCGGCCGCTCTACCTTCACGCGGATGGTCCGAAACCGCCCCGAGCCGGTGTTCGGGGGGCTTGCATAGTAGCCGATCGCATACTGTTCCCGGAGCTCGGAGAGCACCTCGCGAAATGCCCACTCGACATCGGAAACTTCATCGATCTCCACGGTCCGCCCACCGCTTCGCTCCACCAGCTTCTCGAGCCTCCGGTGATCTCGTGCGCTCTGGCGCGGGTCGACCCAAATCCCCAACGACAAGGTGTCGGCACTTATGCGGTGCCCCTTGCGAATACGAACCCAATAGACGAGAGACTGGCTGACGCGAGCGACCTGCTCCAGCTGGTCGAAGGAAACCACGCTGTGGCCGTCCAGGCCGTCCGAGAGCAAAAGCACGACTCGCCGTCCTTGACGCGCCTCCAGTGCCTTGAGGGCCAGGTAAAGATGATCGTGCACGGCCGTCCCGCCGGTCGCCTTCACTTCTTCGAGACCCGACAGGACTTCGTCCGGGGTGCTGGCGAAGGCGGTCCGACTCAACACACGATCAGAGAACACCAGCACGCTCGCCTCGTCCAGGTCACGCATGTCGAGAGCGAACGCCTCGACGCCCGAAAGCGCCGCCTCGAGGGACGCCCCCAGCATGCTCCTGCTCCCATCGACCACCAGAGCAGCGGTGATCGGGATGTCTCCACTCTCGAACGTCACGATCTCCTGGGGGCGATCGTCATCGACAATAGTGAAAGTCTCCGGGCCCAGATCGGTGACTCGCGTCCCGCGGCGGTTGGTGACCGTGACGTAGATCTGCCGGAGACCCACATCGATCACTTCGTTGAAGACGACGGGCCGCTGCGGCGTCGGTTCTTGCGGCAGTGCCAGGCGGGGGGTCGCGAGGAGCAGAAGAGCAGGAAGGAGTCTTTTCACTCCAGTGCCCCCACGGGGAGGCGGCCGCGGTCGGGCGGTTCTTCCCGGTCCCCGGAATCCCGGCCCGGCCGGCAGGAGGCAGCCACGGTCCTGCGGGCCGCGTCGGGGATCTGGGGCGTGCGGCTCAGGGCACTTTGCAGCGCAGCGGACCGCTCAGCGGCCGCCGGCCCGAGCTCTCGCCTCAGGGCGACTCTCTCCTCTTTCACGCCCTCTTCGTCTTCGTAGATCCAACGCGCGCTGGGTCCCGAGTCCCTCTGCGTCGTGTCGAGCCAGGCGCCGAGGACGTCCCACGAGTCCATCCAGTGCGGATCCAGCAGTGCGGCAAGTTGCAGCGAGAGCTTCTCGCGGGGCAGCTCGTTGAGCCCTTTTCGCAAGAGTCCCACCGCCTCGTCGTTCCGGCCGGCCGCCGACAAGAGCCGTGCCAGCTCTTGGGTGGCGAGGTCTCGAGCCCAGATCGGACCATCGGTCGTCAACTCCTCGAGGAGCAGCTGGCCGCGCTCGAGTTGACCCGCCTTGACGGTTACCAAGGCCCGCCGCAAGCGGAGCCGCGGGTCTTCGGGCTCGGTTTCCAGCAGCCGGTCGAGGTGCTGCAGGGCCTGCGCGGGACGGCCCAGCAGTTCGAGAGCCTCGGCTAGCGAGCGGCGGGCGGTCCGGTGGTCCGGATCGAGTCCGACGGCAGCTTCGAGAAGACCGCTGGCGGCCTCCAGACGCGGTGCAGAGCGCGCCGTGGCGACCATATGCGCCATGTGCGCGAGCAGTCCCGCCGTGATCGATCGGGCGTCGCCATGCCGCGAGGTCGTGATGTACAGGTCGCCAAGCTCGCGGAGGGCGCTTATCGAGACTCTCTCGAATTTGAACAGGTTCGTGGCCCGGCGCCACTGTTGGTGGCGGGTCTCGTGCAAGGCGAGGCGAAGAAGAGCCTGCGCCACGAGCGATTCGGGCTCACGCCTGGCGAGCAGCTCCGCCATACGGAGCTCGACCACCTGAAGGCACTTAGCTGAATATGTCTCTTCAAGGTCGTTGACTCGACTGACCGCCGGCCCCACCGAGCCCGCGGCGAGGTCCGACAGCGCCCCCCGGTAGGAGTCCTCGACGACGTATGAAGGATGCCGCTGTGCCCTGGCCACCGGAGCCAGCAGCATCGTGAGGGCGGCGGCACATGAAACTGCTCTGCGCACCTCTACGACGAGCTCTACTTTCTTTGACCGCGTCTCTTGGGAGGATCGAGATCTCGAGGATCGACCTCCATCCTCGTCGACATGATCTTGCCTGACAGTTGGTCATAGAGTGAAACGACCACGACGTGCTTGCGCTTGCGCATCGTGATGGTCGTGTAGAACGCCTGGCTATGTCCTTGGCGGGGAGGGACTCTCGCCTGCACGGTGACTGGCATCACAGGTATCTCGGCAGTATCGCCCTGCTCGTTCTGCACCGCGACGTGGAGCTCCATCTCAGCGCGCCAGCCATCCTGCACGGGCAGAAAAGTCAGCTCGGCAACCGGAATCTTGATCCCTAGCGGCATGATGACCTTGCCGCGCCCAGCCCCCTCTGGAGTCCCGAATATCGCCACCAGAGGCGTGGCACCCGGAAGACTTCCGAAAAGGAGTGAGCTCTCCACCATCATCGCCACCTCGGTCTGGCGGGAGAGATCCGAGAAACTCTGGCGGCTCCGCACATCGAAGCCGCGGTCGCGAGCCTTGATGTCGACCCGATGCTCCGCATCGTCACCTTGCCAGTCCGGGGTAAACCCGATCCAGTAGTAGGTGCGAGTATCCTCGACGGCACCTTGGAAAGCCTCCAGGTTGTCCGCATCCAGGAACGCGCGCCCACCCGTTCTGCGGGCGATGGTGGTGAGGGTGGCGTCCTCGTCCCAGTTCCGGTCGCGAAGCCGTTGCTGCCTGCGCGCGACAAGCTCGTTGGCGATCTGGTCGCTCAACCCGCCCCGTGGGCCCCCGAGTCCCTCGACTCCGGCTCTGCTGGTTCCGCTGAGGCTGCGTGATCCGGGGACGTCGATCGGAT
>CALZJC010000428.1 GCA_945787525.1 Thermoanaerobaculia bacterium
CAGAGCTTCATGCCGAGCCCGAGTATCTTGGCCCCCTCGCGCTCGACGAGCTCGGCGACCGCCTCCTCGGCCGGACGGCCGAGGAGCTCGCCGTGGAGCGGCTGCCGGTTCATCCGCCGACTCTCCCCGAGGCTCAGCTTCCGGCCGCGAACCGCGCCAGCTCTCGCGAAGCGGTGCGGGCCACCCTGATTCTCAGGTATCCCGACCACCCCAGCAGCAGGCCGGGCAAGCCCAGGGCCTGCCGCGACCACTTCCAGAAGTCGAACGTATCGACATGGCGGACGATCCTGCCGTCCCGGAAGTCGAAGCGGGCGTCGATCGAGTTGTGGACCCTCCTGCCGGTGGCCGAGAAGGTGTAGCTGGCATCCCAGTGCGCGCCGCCGGCGCGGTCGTCCGCCTCGACGTCCCCGAACTCGATCGCCAGGTCCCGGCCCCGTTCGCAGAGCATGCTCCACATGGCTGCTGCATCCGCCCCGTGCAGATCGAAGACCTCGTCGGTGAAGTGGATCTCCGGGTGATAGCAGGCCGCCATGGCGGCGGCGTCGCGGGCGGCGAAGGACCGGTAGAAGGTCTCGATCAGGCGGGCGTTGGGATGCATGAACACGGAAGGCTAGCACTGCCACGCACCGCCTACCCGATTGGGTGTCGTCCCATCCTGCAGATCTTGAGATCGTCGATGGACGGGGAGCCGCACGAGGGGCAGGCCGTTGCCGGCCGTTTCTCCCCGACGACTGCCGTGCGCCGTAACCGGCGCCGAGTTGGAAACGCCAGCGACCTCGACGGGTCGGGAACGGCAGCCCCGAACCAAGCCCATTTGTGCCGCGGCCCATCCGCGGGTGGCCAGAGCAGCGCTGGAGGACAGACAGATGCAGACCGAGCTCGTGCACGAGCCGCACAAGATCAAGACCGTCAGACCGGTGTCCTTTCCGAGCCTGGAGGAGCGCAAGAGGTACCTGGCCCAGGCCCATTTCAACGTCTTCAACCTGACTCCCTCACAGGTCGGCTTCGACATGTGCTCGCTGGGCACCAGCGCGATGACCCAGGAGCAGCTGTCCGGGCAGCTGGTCGGCGACGAGGCCTACGCAGGCGCCAGGAACTTCGAGCGCCTGGAACGAGCGGTGCGGGAGGTTCTGGGGCACCACTACGTCTGCCCCACCCACAACGTGCTCGGCTGCGTCAAGCTGGTGACGGCCACCATGGTGCCGCCCGGATCGGTCCTGCCCTCCAACGCCAGGACCCGGATCGACGTTCTGACCCCGCGGGACGTCGAGGTTCCGGACGTGCGTGACCACGAGGAGGAGCACTTCACCGGCAACGTCGACCTTGCCCGCCTGGAGGAGGTCCTCGAGAGCGGCAAGGTGGCGGTAGTCGGCATGCAGGCGTTCGCCGACGGGCAGCACCCGTTCAGCATGGAGAACCTGCGTGCGGTCAGGGCGCTGGCCGACCGCTTCGGCAAGCGGCTGGTCCTGGACGGCTCGCGGGTCATCGAGCACGCCTGGTACATCCAGCACCGCGAACCGGGCATGGACGCCCGCGGCATCGCGGAGCTGGTCCGGGCGATCGCCAAGACGGCGCACGTCTTCCAGATCGACGGCGCCCAGGATCCGAAGTGCCCCACCGGCGGGCTGCTGGCCACCGACAACCCGGAGGAGCACGAGCGCTTCATCAACGAGGTGGTGGTCTACGAGGGCCTGCACACCTACGGCGGCATGGCCGGCCGCACGATGGAGGTGTTCGCCCGCGGACTCGAGGAGATGTGCATCGAGAGCGAGGTGCAGTGGGTGATGCAGCAGACGGAGCGCTTCAGCGCCCGCCTGCAGGCCGCCGGCGTGCCGGTGGAGCGTGGCTGTGACGGTGCCTACATCCTGGCCGACGCCTTTCTCCCCCACCACGAGCGGTTCCAGCAGGACGCCTTCTCCGCCGCCCTCTACGAGATGTCGGGCACCCGCGCCCTGGCGCACGGGCGGGTCGGGCGGGACAACCTGGTACCGGTGCAGATCCCGCGGCTGGCCATGACCAGCCGGCAGCTCGACCAGGTGGCGGACGCCGTGATCGGCCTCTACGAGCAGCGCGAGAAGATCCCGCCGCTGGAAGCGGTGAAGGAAGGCAAATGGCGGGACCAGATGCGCTACCGCTGGGTCTACTGCGACCTCGAGCCGTACGAGTTCGACACCTATCCGTTCGTGATCCACACGATCGAGCGGATCGGAGCGCTGAGCCGCGAGGAGCGCTGGCGGGCGGTCCGTGAGGCGGGCTTCAACACCTTCCTGATGCGCTCGGCCGACGTCAGCATCGACCTGCTGACCGATTCGGGCACGTCGGCGATGAGCACCGACCAGTGGGCCGCCTACGACGGCGCCCGGGCCACGCCGACGACCTCGGACGCGTACCTCAGGCTGGTCGCAGTGCTCCGCGAGGCCACCGGCTACGAGCACATCATCCCGACCCATCAGGGGCGGGCCGCCGAGCAGATCCTCTCCGAGATCATGATCCGGCCCGGCCAGATCGTGCCAGGCAACATGTACTTCACCACCACCAAGCTGCACCAGGAGCTGGCGGGCGGTGTCTTCGCCGACGTCATCTTCGACGAGGCGCACGATCCGCAGAGCGACTTCCCGTGGAAGGGCAACATCGACCTGGCCAAGCTCGAGGCCCTGGTCGACGAGCATGGCGCGGACCGGATCTCCTACATCTCTTTCGAGCACTCGGTCAACATGGCCGGCGGCCAGCCGGTGTCGATGGAGAACATGCGCCAGGTCTACGCCTACTGCTCCGCCCTGCACATCCCGGTCTTCTTCGACGCCACCCGGATGGCCGAGAACGCCTACATGATCCAGCAGCGGGAGCCTCACTTCCAGGACACCAAGATCCGCGACATCCTGAGGGAGATGCTGGTGTACGGCGACGGCTGCACGGTATCGGGCAAGAAGGACTTCCTGATCAACATCGGCGGCCTGCTCGCCTTCCGTGACGACGCCGAGCTGGCCGAAAAGGCGGCAGCGAGGCTGCGCGTGTACGAGGGCAACGTCACCGACGGCGGCCTGGCCGCCTCCGACCTGGCGGCCATCGCCGTCGGTGTCGACGAGATGCTCGACGACCGCTACATCCGCGCCCGGGTGCGCCAGACCGCGGCCCTCGGAAAGATGCTCATGGCGGCCGGTGTGCCCATCGTCACACCGCCCGGCAGCCACGCGATCTTCCTCGACGCGGCGCGCTTCCTG
>CALZJC010000429.1 GCA_945787525.1 Thermoanaerobaculia bacterium
AGCTTGGGCGCCTTGAGCCGCATCGGCCAGTCGACCCGGTTCATGCCCTTGCGCTTGCCACCGGTCAAGGTGGTGATCAGCTCGTCGTCGGCGTCGTAGACCTCCACCTTGAGATCGCCGAAGATGTGCCGCCGAGACTGGTAGTAGACGATGCTCGCCGCCGAGGACGGGTTGCGGCCGACAAACTCGTCGTCGCCGCCAAAGCTGAAGGTCGGGCTGTTGAGCACCATCACCGCATCACGCGACGGCAGCAGGGCGAACTTGGAGTCGACCACCTCCTGGGTCAGAGCCCGAAGCGGCGTCAGGTCGTCGAGGATGTAGATGCCGCGGCCGTGGGTGCCGACGATCAGGTCGTGCTCGCGCGGATGGATGTCCAGGTCGTGCACCGGCACCTTGGGCAGGTCGCCGGTGAAGCGCGCCCAGCCGGCGCCGCCGTCGAGCGAGATGTAGAGCCCCATCTCGGTGCCCAGGAAGAGCAGCTCCGGGTTCACCGGGTCCTGGATGGCGATGCGAGCGAAGCCCTCGACGTCGTCGGTGGCGAGAGGCGTCCAGCTCGCACCGAAGTCGGTGGTGCGGTAGACGTAGGTGCCCATGTCGCCCGAGCGGTGGCCGTCGACGGTGACGATGGCCGAAGCCTCGTCGTGCGGGCTGGCGTCGATGTTCGACACCCAGAGACCGGCCGGCAGATCGGGGATGTTGGCGGTCACGTCGTTCCAACCGTCACCGCCGTCTCTGGTGACGTGCACCAGCCCGTCGTCGGTGCCCACCCAGACGACGTCGCCGTTCCTGGGCGACTCGCTGATTGTGTAGATGGTGGTGTTGTTCTCGGCGGTGGAGTTGTCGATGCTCAGGCCGCCCGACTGCAGCTGACGCTGGCGCTCGGGCTCGTTGGTGGTCAGATCGGGAGAGATCTTCTCCCAGGACTCGCCCTGATCGCCCGAGCGGAACAGGAACTGGCAGCCGAAGTAGACCGTGCCCGGGTTCTTGGGCGACAGGTGGATCGGGCTGTTCCAGTTGCAGCGATAGTCCTCCTCGCCCTCCTCGGGCAGCGGCTGGATGCGCTTGATCTCACCGGTTGCCAGATGGTGGCGCATCAGCTGGCCGCCCTGGTACTCGACATAGACGATATCCGGCGAGTTGGGGTCGCGGTAGGCGTGGAAGCCGTCGCCGAAGCCGATGACCTTCCAGTCGCTGTTGTTGATGCCGCCCGGCGAGCGGCTCGGGCCCATCCAGGTGCCGTTGTCCTGCAGCCCGCCGTAGACGTTGTAGGGCCACTCCATGTCGTAGCTCACCTCGTAGAACTGCGACACCGGCAGTGCACGAACCATGCTGAACGCGCTGCCCCGGTTGTAGGAGATGTAGACGCCCCCATCGGTGCCCAGCACCATCTCCTGCGGATTGACGGGGTTTACCCAGAGGGCGTGATGGTCGGGATGCACGCCACCGAAGCCGAAGCTGCCGGTGAACGGCGAGGTGAACGACTTGCCGCCGTCGTCCGACACCGTCAGCACGAAGCCGGGCTTGTAGACCCGGTTGAAGTCCATCGGATCGACCACCAGATAGGCGAAGTAGAACGGCCGCATGGTGACGTTCATCGACTTGTTCATCTCGGTCCAGCTCTCGCCCAGGTCGTCGGACCGGTAGAGCGCCGTCTCCTCGGCCTCGACCACCGCGTAGACGCGGCTCGGCCGCGATGGCGCTACCGCCACGGCGATGCGCCCCTTCTCGCCGGCCGGCAGACCCTCGGTCAGCTGGCGCCAGCTCTCACCACCATCGGTCGACTTGTACAGGCCGGAGCCGGGACCGCCGGAGTTGAAGAAGTCCGGTGAGCGCCGGAACTGCCACATGCCGGCGTAGAGCACGCTGGGATCCTGCGGATCGAGTGACAGGTCGGAGCAGCCGGTGTCGGCATCCACCCACAGAACACGGTTCCAGCTGGCGCCACCGTCCGTCGTCTTGTAGACGCCGCGCTCCTCGTTGGCGTTCCACAGGTGCCCGGTCGCACACACCCAGACGGTGTCGCCGTCCTCGGGGTGCACTTGGATGCGGGCGATGCGCTCGGAGTCGGCGAGGCCGATGAGCTGCCAGCTGTCACCACCGTCGGTGGTCTTGTACAGACCCGTGCCCACCGATGTTGAGTTGCGGGTCCACGACTCGCCGGTGCCGACCCAGACGGTCTCGGCATCCTGCGGATCGATGCGGATGGCTCCGATCGACTGGCTATGCTCGTCGAAGACCGGCTTCCAGGTCAGGCCCGCGTCGCGGGACTTCCAGACGCCGCCGCTGGCGGCGCCGGCATAGATGACCAGCGGATCCTCGGCCACCGCGTCGATGGCGGCGATCCGGCCGCTCATGACGGCCGGCCCGATGGACCGTGCGCGCAGCGCGCCGAAAGTGTTGGAGTCGATCTCGACGGCGGCCGCCAGTGGCAGCGCGGCGCCAAAGAGAAGCGCCAGCGCCAGACTGCTTGCCCGTTTTGCCTGCATTGCTTGTCTCCTGAGCAGCACCAGCCACGCGCCCGCCTTGGCAGACGAGCGGTGGCTATCAGCCCGTGGTAGAGGATTATCTGATGCGTCGTCTCGAACGGCAGCGGGCGGCCGCCCGCTGTCCTGAACGCGGACTACTCGCCGGGCTCTTCCGTTTCGCCGGCCTCGTCCATCGCCTTGGCGGGCATGGCGAAGTAGTCCGCTTCGATGTCACCCGGATTGATCGCCACGTCGGTGATGGTGATGACCTGCCCAGCGGGTGCCCCCTTGGGCTTGCTCTCGATCGAGTGCGGCAGAACGAGCACGGCGCCCTCACAGGGCGTCGCGTCATCGACCAGGGTCGAGGTCGCCAGGCACCACTCCTTGTAGTCGCCGATCGCGGTTTCGATCTCCATCTCCTGGCCCTGGACCATCGTTTTGCCTTCCTGCTTGACGGTCACGTAGTACTCGCTGTCCAGGTAGTGATAACGGACGTCGCCGCTCTCCCGGGTCAGCTTGATCTTGTAGACCTCGGTGCCTTCCATCTCCTCGGCACCGACCAGCTCGACCTGGTGGCCCTTGTCGTCCCAGTCGAACAGCGGACCTTCGATGTCGGCCTGCTCTTGGAGCTGCTTCGCCATGTCGGCCGGCATCTCCTCGGGGTCGTTCTTGCCCATGAACGGCATCACCATCCAGGCGATCGTGCCGTCGGAGGACTGGATGCCGGTCATGCCCTGGAAGGTGAACTCC
>CALZJC010000430.1 GCA_945787525.1 Thermoanaerobaculia bacterium
ACCCGACCCGGTGCTCGCCAGAAGGCGCGGGTTGAGCAGCACGTGGACCGCCTCGGGGTCCTCGCCGGCCGACAGATCGACCACCGCCAGCCGGGTCTCCACCCCGACCTGCGGCGCCGCCAGGCCGATCCCGGGAGCCGCGTGCATGGTCTCGACCATGTCCGCCGCCAGCCGGCGCAGGTCGCCGTCGAAGCTCTCCACCGGGGGACAGCGGCGGCGAAGCACCGGGTCCGGATACAGACGAATCGGCAGGAGGGCCACGCGGGTCAGGCTCGCTCGAGTTTCTGGATCGACCAGACGACTTCCTGATCGTTGCGCTGCTCGCGCAGGGCGTCGAGGAACTGGCGCGGGTCGGGGTCGCCCTGGAGCGCCCGGGCCAGCCCTTTCTGGTCCAGCTCGAGCACGAACGAGGCGCTGCCGGCCCGATACACGGTCGGCCAGGGTTGGTGCTCGAGCAGCGCCCGGTCGCCGATCATCTGGCCGGGGCTGAAGCCGCGGATCGCCGTCTCGGTGCCGTTGGGCAGCACCGCCACCGCCTCCACCATTCCCTCGGCGATGACGAACATCTTCTCCATGCGCTCGTTCTTCTCGGCCAGTATCTGGCCCGGCTGGATCTCGACCAGATCGAGGGCCTCGAATAGCCGCCGCAGCCGGTCCTCCTCGAGACGCTGAATGAGCGGGCAGTCGCTCAGATCGCGCCACATCCGCTGCACCTTGAAGGCCGAGACGGTGCGGCCGGCCCGGGTGCCCGACTGCAGGGCCTCGATGACGATCTCGCGCCGGCGATTCAGCCGCTTCGCCTGTCGCAGCGCCTCGATCTTGAGCGGCACCTTCTCGTGCCCGGGCGCCAGCTTGACGACTTTGTACAGCAGCGCGGTGGCCTTGTCGAAGAAACCGTCCGCGGCGTAGGCGTCGGCCACCGAGACGTACTCGTCGACCGCCTTGGCGCCCCGGCCGCTGCGGCGGTAGAGATCGGCCAGCTTGAGCTGCGCGTGAAGGTCGTTGACGTTCGCCTTGAGCTTGGCCCGCAGCAGGTCCTCGGCCTCGTCGAAGCGCTGCAGCTCGATCAGGTCGTCGATGGTGACGGTCGGCTCGGTCGATTGGCTCTTTTCCCGACCGGGGAACCACTTCTTCTTGAAGGCCATGACCGTTGGGGGCTGGTGTTGCGGCTCTGGTGTTGCGGCTCTGGAGTGTTGCCCGGGTGACCCTTGTGCCTGGCTGCGACTGTGCCCTGACGGTGACGCAGGCGCCTTCCCGCGGCTACAGGCTGCCCGCCAGACGGCCTGATTATAACGGACTTGGTGACTTCCCAGCGGATGGCGCGATGCTTGCTTCTCAGAAGAACGGACAGAGTTGGGAGATTCGCCATGAGACAGATCGCCACCAGCATCGCCACCGCCCTACTGGCCCTGACGGCCATCCCGGCCGCGGCATCGCTGCCCGCCGGCGAAGAGACCAGCTACGGCTACCTGCGCACCGTGGAGGGCCCGGGACGGGTCGTCCAGACGGCCAGCGGCGCGCCGATCGAGGTCGAGGCCAACTACCCCGTGCTGTCCGGGGATCTTCTCGAGGTCGACCCCGGCGGCCGGATCGAGCTGTCGCTGCCCGACTTCAACGTCGTGCGGCTGGCCGGCGGCAGCGAGCTGTTGCTCTCCCGGCTGGCGCTGTCGGCGGAGACCGAGCATGGGGACACCGCCCTGCGCTTGCTGCGCGGTGAGCTGCAGTTTCTGGTGCACGACCTGCTGCCGGTGGCCGAGCGCCCGCGAGTCGACACCGCCAACGCGACGGTCTATCTGCAGTCGCGAGGCGTCTACCGCCTGGCCACCGACGGCTACGGCTGGACGGAAGTGGTGGTCCGCGAGGGCTTCGCCGAGATCGCCACCGAGGCCGGCTCGAGCGTGGTCCGCAGCGGCGAGCAGGCCTGGGTCGAGGGTGGCCGCTGGCCGCGGGTCGGCATCGAGCGGGCCGGCGGCTACGACGACCTCGAGCGCTGGGGCGCCGCTCTCGACGGTGAGCTCTCGGGCTACGGCGAGCCGCCGGTCGAGGATCATCTGGCGTACTCCGCGGCGCCGCTGGCGCGCCACGGCAGCTGGGTCACCGACGACGGCTACCGCGCCTGGCGGCCCGCCGTGGCGGCCACCTGGCGCCCCTACGAGGCCGGCTACTGGGCCGACACGCCGACCGGCATGGTCTGGGTGAGCAGCGAGCCCTGGGCATGGGTCACCTACCACTACGGCTCGTGGGTACCCTCGCCGAGCTACGGCTGGGTCTGGCGGCCCGGCTACCGGTTCGCGCCCGCCTGGGTCTACTGGTACTGGGGACCGAGCTATGTCGCCTGGGTGCCGGTGGGATACTACTCGAGCCACTACGGTCACTACGGCCGCGGCTTCCGCTTCGGTATCCACGGCTGGGCGGGAGGCGACTGGGGCTATTTCGCCGACTGGACCTTCTGCTCCACCCGCAGCTACCGCCGGCGCGACCTGCGGCATCACGTGCGCCGCGGCGGCCACCTGGCCCGCGACACCCGCAGCCACGCGCTGGAGCGAGGCCTGATCACCACCGACAGCCGTCACGAGTCCCGCCAGCGAGCGGTGCACCGGGATGGCCCCGGCCGACCGGGAAGCGGCTCGCTGCCGGACGTCACCGAGTTCGTGGCCCGGCGGCGGGACCTCTCGCCGGAGGTGTCCGAGCGGATCTTCAGCGACCGCCGGGCCGCGCGGCGCGACGATGTCTGGGATCGGCCCGAGGGCGTCCGGGAATCCTCCGCCCGCGCCCGGGCCGCGGTGCCCCGCGGCGAGAGCCGGGAGACGATCGATGCCTGGCGGCGTGAGAGCGGCCGGCTACGGTCCGCCCCGCCCGTCGAGCGATCGGTCGGCCCGCGGGCCCGGCCGGCGACGCCGACCGAGCGCCCCACCGACGGCACGCGCTGGTGGGAGAACCGCACGAACCGCGCGGCGCCGCGCGGCGCCGAGGCGCGCCCCGGCGATGCCCGCGCCGGCGGCGACGAACGGCCACCCGTGGTCCGCCGGGTGTGGGAAGGCATCCGCGACCGCCAGCGGGCCCAGCCGTCCACACGGCCGCCAGCGGCCGGCGCACCAGGCTCGAGGACGTCGCCGACGTATCGGCGCCCGCAACCACGCCCCGCGCCGTCCACCCAGCCCAGGTCCGAGCCATCGCGTTCCGCGCCTTCGGCTCGGCCCGGCTCGCAGC
>CALZJC010000431.1 GCA_945787525.1 Thermoanaerobaculia bacterium
TTTGGCCGCCTGGACCTGCTGCACCAGCTCGATTGAGTCCTGGACCGAACGCAGCTCCTTGAGCCGCTCGTCCGAGACGCCAAGCTTGAACTGATAGTCGATATCCACACCGATCTCCAGCAGAGACAGCGAGTCGAGTGCCAGATCTTCTATGAACCTCGCCTGGTTCTCGATCTCTGCCGGGTCCAGATTCGCGACGTCGGCGATGATCTCCTTAATTCGTTCTCCAATCTCCTGCGCTTCCATCCCCTACCCTCCTCAAACAACGGCTTGGTACCGAAATGCGCTCCCGCGCTCTGGTGAGTCATGAGTATGCAGCAATATCCCCGGTCCGCCAAGGACCTGGGCTGCAGATCCTACGCTATCCTGCCTGGATGAAGACGCCGGCCGCCTACAAAGGCGGCATCACGGAGCCCGTCAGTCCCTGGACCGGTTGGACCCGCAAGGCGCTGGCGCTCGCCACGGTGACCCGTCGCAGCGGGACGAACCTCTCGCCGCAGGAGTACGCGAGACGGGTGCGGGAGCTGAGCGAACTGGCCTCTCGAGGCTCTTCACTGTGGCGGGCGATCTGGACCCTGTGGCGCATCGAGAGCCTCACCTTCGCCTGCGCCGATCGCGGCGGCGGGAGATTTCGCCTGGCGGGAGCCTCGCTGCCGCTCGAGGCGGGGCCGCCAGCGGCCTGCGGCCTGTCGATGGCCGCGGTGCTCGAGACGGGCTTCGATGCCGGTCCGATCACGCGCATCCTCACAGAGCGGGCCGACCCCCGCTTCATCGACTTCGCCTTCGAAAGCCTCGGGCTGATGCTCGCCGCCTACGAGCCGGATCTGTTCGGCCGCTTCACCGCCGTCCTGGGCAAGCTGGGCATGATGCGTCGCTACCGCCTCGCGCCGCCGGAGCCGGCGGCGTTCCTGACCGCGCTGCCGGTGGAGTACCAGCGCTACGCCGCCCACGGTTTCGGCCGTCTGCTGTATTTCAAGAGCCACGGCCTGCGGTCCGTCATCGACTCGCTGGCCAGGCGTCCCTATGTGCAATTCACCCCGGCGCTCAAGGGGGCCCTGGCCGCCTACGTGCTCGTCAACGGCGCGCGGCTGCCCCGGATCCTGGCCCTGGCGGACGAGGAGCTGCCCAGCGAGCTCGCGAGCGGCATCCGGGGCGGTCTGCACAACGTCGCCAAACTGCTCGCCTGGTCCCTGCCGGGCGCGCTGGACGGGGTTGCGGCGCCCGGCCAGCGCAGTGCCGCGCTGCTGGAATCCGCGCTGAGCGAAGCGCACCGCCTACGCAGCGACGGCGACGGGCCCGGCCTGCAGCCCTGATCCGCCGGCGGTCCGGACCGTCGTCGTCCCCGGGCCCGCTCGCTCCCGCCGGACAGACGCCGGCGCCGGCGGCGCCGCGTCGGTAGCAGCGCCGCGGTGAAACGGGCTATGATTCCCTTGCGACAGGAGGTCGGAATGAACCAGACTGCAGCCACCGAGGATCAGAACCTCGAGGCTCTGGCAAAGGTGCCGCTCTTTTCGCACCTCGACGACAGAAGCCTTCGCAAGCTGGCCAGGCTGTGCAAGCCGAGGTCGTTCGAGACCGGCGACGTGCTCTACGAGGAGGGGGCGCTGGGGCTGAGCCTGTTCATTGTCACCTCGGGACAGGTGGAGATCCACCGCGGCTCTGGAGACCGGCGGGTCGGTCTCGAGCGGGTCACGGCGGGCGGCGTTCTGGGGCAGCTGGCACTGCTCGACGAAAAGCCCCGGGCGGCCGGCGCCACGACGCTGGAGCCCACCGAGTGTCTGCAGTTGACCCGTGACAGCTTCGACACCCTGGTCAAGAAGGACCCGCAGATCGCCTTGTGCTTGACTCCCGGCCTGGCCGGGCGCGTTCGCGACCTGCAGGGCCTGGCCATGGAGGCCAAGCTGGCCCAGCAGGGGCTACCCGGCGCGACCGCCGAGAGCGCCAAGACCTCCGCGGAGACCAGGAATGCCGAGCCCGAGAAGGTGGACGAGGTAGAGCCCGACGGCGCGGACGACGGCGACGAAGATGACGACGAGTCCTCTGAGCTCGCATCGGCGCTGTTCCAGGTCATGCGGATGCAGTACGGACTCATGGTCGGCAGCGCCAGGGCCATGGGCGAGATGGCGAGGACGGTGGAGACATTCCTCGACTCGATGGCCGCAGAGGCCGACTTCAAGACCAGTGACGACTGGAGCGACTTCTTCGGGAAGCTACCGGAAGCCATGGTCAGCGCGACGCGCAGCGCCATGGATGAGTTCGAGAAGGTCCCGGAGGAGATGGTGGACGCCTACCAGAAGTACGGCGACACCGAGAAGTAGCCCCGGCGACCGATGCGTTTCACCGCCAGCACCTCGGCCTATATCAAGGCGCCTCGGCGGGTCGTCTTCTCGGTCCTGACCGGTTACCGGAAGTTCGACTCCTGGGTGCCCGACGTCACCCGCTCCCGGCTGTTTGCCCGCGAGGGTGAGCTCGCCATCGCCGAGTTCATCGCTCCGCCGTACGGACACGAGAAGCTGGTCCTGGAGTTCGTCGAGTCGCCGCACGACTCCGTGGTCTTCACGCAGGTGGATCGGTTCAGAAAGGACGGCGTCTTCGGCCATTTCGAGCTCGCTGCGGCGGACGACGACCACGGCACGATGGTGCAAGCGGTTCTCGGGGCGAAAGTGGGCCTGCATCGTCTGGCCTGTCGCAAGCAGCTGCGGCAGGTGCTCGAGCGCACGATGGCGGGGCTCGCCGACCGCGCCCTCAAGCTGCTCATCTCGGGTCTCAGCGAGGTGCGCGATCAGCGCGCCAAGCTTCTCCAGCTCGAGATCTCCGGCAAGGATGTCACCCTGCGGCTCGGCGAGACCGTCTACGACGTGGCCCGGCGCCGCCAGGAGACCAAGCCATGATTCGCAAGTACGCGCGCGTCGACGCTCAGCCCCACACCGTGAAAGCGATCTTCCGCGACGTCAAGAACTGGCCGTCCTGGATGCCGACCATCGAGAGCCTCAGGGTTCTCGAGCAGTCGGACGATCGCACCCTGGTCGTCACCCGGGAACGCCTCATGGGCCGGGTCACCACCCGGCAGCTCGACATCTCGTTCGACAACCACGGCCACACCGAGAGGCAGGTCTCCGGCCGTCTCAAGCGTTGGCAGACGGTCTGGCGCTTCGCCGAGCCGCCGACGGGAAGCGGCACGGAGGTGTCGACCCAGATC
>CALZJC010000432.1 GCA_945787525.1 Thermoanaerobaculia bacterium
CACGAGCACGACGAAGATGACGATCAGGGCTTTCATGGCGGATCGACTCTCCCAGATGCGCGGCCGAGCGTCCAGTGGCGGCGCCGACCGGCCACGAAGGTGGCACGGCGATTGCTACGAGACTCGGGCAGAACGGTATAGGAACCCAGGGGAGGAACCTACACACTCATTCACGCCAACCGACGAGAGGTCCCAAGCCTCTCGGCACATCAAACCACCACATCCACATTCCCTTGTTCCAAGGGCTAAAGCCAAACCAGCCAACCAACACAAAATCCTCCCCTCCCTATCCATTCTCATCCTCTTCTGAACGTTGAACGCGCCCGCCCCGACCGCCTCGTGCGGCCGGGGCGGTGTCGTTTCTGGCGCCCGCCTGCCAAACTGGCCCGTGAGCCGATGAGGAGGTCAGGCCCATGAAGAGCTCCGCCCCGGGTCGGCTGCTCGCCTGGTTCGACCGTCAGCGCCGCGATCTGCCGTGGCGGCGCGATCGTGACCCCTATCGAGTGTGGGTATCGGAGATCATGCTGCAGCAGACCCGGGTGGAGACCGCGGGTCCGTTCTTCGAGCGCTTTATCGCGCGGTTTCCGGATCGTGCCTCTCTGGCGGCGGCGGACGACGACGAGGTGCTGGCCGCCTGGTCGGGCCTGGGCTACTACCGCCGCGCCCGCCAACTGCTGGCTGCGGCGCGCCAACTCGAGGCTCAGGGCCAGGGGTGGCCGACGACCGCCGCTGCCTGGCGTGGGTTGCCGGGTGTCGGCCCCTACACCGCGGCCGCGGTGGCCAGCATTGTCTTCGGCGAGGTCGAGCCGGCCCTCGATGGCAACGCCGTACGGGTGCTGAGCCGGCTGGCGGCCGAGCCTGGCGATCCGGCGCGCGCCGCGATTCGCCGGCGACTGAGGGAGATCGCGCGGCAGCTCCTCGACCCGCAGCGGCCGGGCGACGGAAACCAGGCGTTGATGGAGCTCGGCGCCACGCTATGCCGGCCAAGAAGGCCCAGATGCGAGCTCTGCCCTCTGGTCGGTGACTGCCGGGCCGCCGACGCGGGAGAGGCGGAGAGCTACCCGTTCCGCAGGAAGGCGCCGGCCGCGCGGCGCCAGCTGCGCGTGGTCGCGCTGGTGTCTCACCGGGGGCGGTTGCTCATGTTCCGCCGCGCCTCCGACGACGCCCAGCTGGCGGGGCTCTGGGAGCTGCCGTGGGCCGAAGGACAGCCCGGTGAGAAGACCGAGGGCGAGCTCGGCCAGCGCTATGGCGGCCGCTGGCGGCTGGGCGGCCGGCTGGCCAGGGCGCGGCACGCCATCACCGACCGGCGGATCGAGGCCGAGCTTTGGGGAGCGAGCCGTGACGACGGCGATTGCGTGGCCGAGGGGCCCGAGGCCGGCTGGCACGAGCCGGACCGCCTGGCCGGGCTGCCCACGGGCAGCCTCGACCGGAAGCTGCTGCGGGCGGCCGCAGACAACGGTGCCGAGGAGACGCGCGGGGCCGCCCCGGCCGCGCGCCGAGCGCGCCGGTGAGAAGTCCAGGCTAGCCAGCTAGGCGCCGGGCGGTGCCGGTCGCGCACCCGCCGAGAGGATGTGCCAGCCGACCAGCTTGTCGTCGAGCTCGTTGAGCCGCCGGGCCATCATCTCGCACAGCAGCCGCAGCAGCCGGGCCGACGAGACCTTCTTGATGTCCAGCAGGCCGCGCAGGACCTCGCGCGGTATGCCCAGGACGATGGCGGCGCCGCCGTGGGCCACGGCAGTCGCCGAGCGCGGCTCGCTCTCGATGAGGGCCATCTCGCCGAAGAAGGCGCCGCGGTCGAGAAAGGACAGAGCCTCCTCGCCGGCCCCCGGGATGTGCTTGCTGATCCGCACCTTGCCGTCGAGGACCACGTACATCTTCTCGGCCGGCTCCCCCTCGTGGAAGATCGCCTGACCGTTTTCGTAGCGCTCCTCTCTGGACAGGGTGGTGAGGAAGTTGATCTCCAGGCTGGAGAGGCGCTGCTCCGCGAACAGCCCACGCTTGGCCTGCAGGTCGACGCGAAAGCCCGCCTCGGGCTCGGCGCGATTGGGCCGTTCCTCGGCCGGGCGACCGCTGTCGGAGGAGAAGAACTCCGTCAGGCGCCCGTTGGTGACGCGCAGCTTGCCCGACAGGCTCTTCCACAGCGTCCAGAGCAGGCAGAGATGAAACCGCGACGAGGCCTCGGCGAGGGCCGACAGCGCCTCGCCGTCGAAGGCCAGCAGCTGCAAGTCGGTCTCGGCCATGCCCTCGCCGACTTCCGGCGGCTGCAGCAGCAGGTGTCCTTCGCCGAACATCTCGCCGGCGCCCACCCGGCGCAGCAGGTAGGGGCCATAGGGGGTGTCTCGACGCAGCCTGAGACGACCCTGCTCGACAAAACAGGCGCCCAGGTTGTCGTCGAGCGGGCTCCGCGGGGCGAGGCTCTGGCGGCTGGCGGTCGCCAGCAGGCTGTCCAGGTCCAGCGGATCGAAGTGGGCGAAGAGATCGCTCTCGCGCAGTTTGGAGGTCAGACTCACGGCGCCTCGTATTCTAATGGTTTCTGGTCGTCAATCTGTGAGACAGGCCACTAGCCGGTGTGGCATGCCATTCTCCAGCAGCTCGGCGAGCCGGCTCTCGGGTGCCGCCGCCAGGCCCTCGCGCCAGGCCCATGCGGCCCGTTCCTCGTCGCCGGCGGCGCGCCACAGCAGCGCGGCCTGCAGGTACCACTCGGCGAAGAGCGGGTCTCCGGAGAGCTCCCCGCGCAGCTTCGATTCGAGCGATGCCTCGACCTCCTCGAAACGGCTCTGAGCGAGACGCTCGTTGCCCTGGCACAGCTCCAGCCAGGCGCGGTGCAGGGTGATGCTCTCGGCCAGATCCGCGCGAACGGCGACCGCCCGCCGGAGGAGAACCGCGGCGGCATCGTAGCGGCCGGCGTAGGCCTCGACCAGGCCGCGCTCGATTAGCGCCTCGCCGTCTTCGGGATCCTCGGAGAGAGCGGCGTCGAGGAGCCTGGCCGCGCCCTCCATGTCGAGCAGATGGCGGGCCGCGGTGGCCACCGGCAGGCGATCGGCGGGCGCTCCGCCGCCGGCCTTCCTGGCTTCACCAAAGGCTCCGCGGCCGAGCAGCCCGGCCGCCCGGCTGCGGGGCGCGTGCCGCAGAACCGCCAGCGCGATCACCGCGGCGACGGCGAGCACCACACCCAGGAGCGCGCCGAGC
>CALZJC010000433.1 GCA_945787525.1 Thermoanaerobaculia bacterium
GTCCTGGGCGACGGTCGGCGTCGACCCCAGCCGCATGGGCATCGGCCCGGCGCCGGCGATCCGCGCCGCCCTCGACCGCGCCGGCATGGAGCTCTCGGATCTCGACCTGATCGAGATCAACGAGGCGTTCGCGGGGCAGATCCTGGCGGTCATCCGCGAGCTCGAGCTCGACGTGGACAAGCTCAACGTCAACGGCGGCGCCATCGCGCTGGGACACCCGCTGGGCGCCACCGGCGCGCGGATCACGTTGACCCTGCTCAAGGAGCTCGGCCGGCGGGGTGGCGGCGTGGGCGTGGCCTCCGCCTGCATCGGCGGCGGCCAGGGGATCGCCATGATCGTGGAGGTGGAAGGCTGATCGATCTGGGCGGGCAGCGGGTCCTGGTGACCGGCGGCAGCCGCGGTATCGGCGCCGCCTGCTGCCGCCTGTTCGCCCGCGCCGGCGCGGCGGTCGCGGTGCACTACGGCCGGCGGCGTGAGACGGCTGATTCCCTGGTCCGCGATCTTGACCGGCCGGCCGCCGGGGAGCATCTCTGCTTGGGAGCCGACCTCGCCGCGGCGGACGAGATCGAGGCGCTTTTCGAGCGCTTGGAGGGCGAGTGGGGGAGCCTCGACTGCCTGGTGAACAACGCCGGTTTCTGGGTCCGCAACCCGATTGCCGAGCTCGATGACGAAGCGCTCGAAAGCACCTGGCGGATCAACCTGCGGGGTGTCTTCCTGTGCGGCCGGCGGGCGTTGCCGCTGCTCGAGGGATCGGCCGACGGCAACATCATCAACATCAGCTCGACCGCTGGGCAGCGGGGCGAGGCGTTCTACAGCCCCTACGCCGCCTCCAAGGGCGCCATCATCGCGCTGACCAAGAGCTGGAGCACCGAGCTGGCGCCGGCGATTCGGGTCAACTCCGTGGCGCCGGGCTGGGTGGACACCGAGATGTGCATCGAGCCGTTCGCCGATGGCGGCCGCGAGGCGATCGAGGCGACGATTCCCCTCGGCCGGGTGGCGAGTGCCGAGGACATCGCCGGCAGCGTCGTGTTCCTGGCGTCGCCGTTGGCGCGACACATCACCGGCGAGATCCTCAACGTCAACGGTGGCAGCGTCCTGACGGGCTAGCCCGTTACGGGCTCTCGTCGCGGACCGGCGTTGGCGCCCTATTGAGGGTGGAGCTTGCCGACCGAGGGCGCTCGTGGGGGGTGCAGCTCTGCGGTGCCTCGGCCGGCTGAGTCAGAGCGCGGCGGCAGGGAGCTGTGCCGCGCGGCGGTGAACGGCAAGATGGCGGGCCCGCTTTTCGTCCGACACTCCAGGTGCGGTCGTGCCGGGCGCCGGAGGGTGTCGAGCACCGCTATCGGAGATTGAACCAGCCATGCGCCAGAACGAGGCATTGTCGGTCCGGGACATGCCGGACGACGAGCGCCCGCGCGAGCGGCTGCTGCACAAGGGCGGCCGCTCGCTGTCCGACTCCGAGCTGGTGGCCGTGCTGCTGCGCACCGGCCGGCCGGGGGCCTCGGCTCTGGATCTGGCGCGCGAGCTGCTGCGCTCGAGCGGTGGTCTCGCCGGATTGCAGGGATCGGGGCCGTCACTGCGGCGCCACGCCGGTCTGGGTCCGGCAAAGATCGCCGCCCTGATGGCCGCCCTCGAGCTGGCGCGGCGCTTCGCCCGCGCCGATCTGCCCGACCGCGAGCCGCTGGGAGATCCCCAGGCGGTGGCCACCTACCTCAGCCTGCGCTACAGCCTCAAGGCGCAGGAGGTGATGGGTGCCCTCTACCTGGACACACGCAACCGTCTGCTGGCCGAGGCCGAGCTGTTCCGCGGTACCCTCAACCGCGCCGCGGTCGAGCCGCGGGCGATCCTCAAACGGGGACTGATCCGCGACGCCGCCGGCTTCGTGCTCTTCCACACCCACCCCAGCGGCGACCCGTCGCCCAGCGCCGAGGACCTGGCGTTCACCCGGCGCATGGCCGAGGCCGGCGAGGTGGTCGGGGTGCGTCTGGTGGACCACCTGATCCTGGGTGGCGGCGGGCGCTGGGTCTCGCTCCGGCAACGCGGCGCCTGGTGAGCATCGCGCGGAATGGCTGGACGCCCGCCGCTAGGGACTAGGCGATAGGCTGGAACGTGAGAGCGCGGACCGGGCCAGGGTCGAGTCTTCGAAGCCCAGCCGGTCCAGCCTCTGCTCCAAGGCCGCGAGCCTGCGCCTCAGATCGGCGATCTCCCGGTCCTTCTCGTCGGCAGTCGTGGCCGCAGCCGGTCTCAGGCCGGCGACAGAGAGACCCGCGCCTCCGTACCAGCCGCGATGCACGAAGACCTCGATCAGCCCGCTGCCGTCGGCAAGCGGCTCGAGGGCGGTGCCGACGACGGGTCCCGGACCGGTCGCCTTCATGGCCACTCCGGGGATTGGGCTCGAGGTCAGGTAGTCACCGGGCCGGATGGCGCCAAAGGAGGCGTCCGCCTTCACCGGCACTCTGCCGGCGAGCGCCACAGCCGTGAATCGCTCCTCGAAGAACCGCTGCACGGTTCGATCGAAGAGCAGCGTCTGGTGGTTTCTGAGGGCCGCCTCGTAGGCGGGCGTGCGCTTCTCCGGCGAAGGTGTAGCCGACGGCGGCAATGCCTGTTGCTGCTGGCCGCTTCTGTCCGCCAAAGCGGTGCGGAGCTCGATTTCTTCCTGGGCGAGATAGGCCGCGAAAGCGGACTGCGACCGTAGGCGCTCGGCCATGTCCGCGAGCTCCGGGATCTCGGCGAACACCCGCAGCTCCAGCTCCGGGCGCCGAAGTTGGTACTCGTCCCCGATCTCGTCGCCCCAGGTGCGACGCAGAGCCTCGACCGAGAAGGCCCCGCCGCCCAGGATGACCGCGGGGCGCGTGCTCGCGACGCCGAGCACGGTGGGCTGATAGGCAACGCCTGTCCGCTGAACCGCATCGGGCCGGGTGGGATCGATGGCGACCAGCTCGCCGGGCTCGACCGCCTCCCGTTCCCAGAAGGTCTCGGCCAGGTCGAAGGTGTGGTTCGAGGTCACCGGGCCGTCGACGAAGAGGCTGCCGCCCAATACCTCGGTGAGCTGCATCATCCGGTAGTCGGTAGGGGTACCTACGATGGTGTTCTCGTACCAGATGTGGTTGGCGACCGTTTCGTCGTCGTCGCTGTCGACGAGATACCGCTGGGTGGGACCTCTGGTGCCGAGAACGAGAGTCTTCGTCGAGCGTGAGGACCCCAACGGGAAAGAAGCGCCACTCCGTGAACCCCGGGTTGCTGAAGAAGTTGTCAAAGAGGAGAAACCCCTCGAACCCCTCCTCCTCCATGCGCAGAATCGGGCTGTTGCCGACTTCCAGCCTCATGGAGGCATCGGGATGGATACTGCTATGGATCTTGATCTCGTCCGCCTGAACCTCCGCGGCCAGTACCAGCAGCCCTGCGATCAGGAATCCAGTCAGAGCTGGAAGATTCTGTGATCTGCGCATGCTCCCTTCCCCCCTTCGGTGCGAGTTGCGGCATGCTAGCAGCGTGCAGGCCAGGACACTGCGGGCCCGCCCGCCGGCTGCTCGGGGTCGGCGAGTCGATCGGGGTGACTGCTATGCTCGCTCCGTCATGATCACGATCGATCAGTTCTTCGAGACCGAGCTCCGGGTGGCGACGATCACCGCCGCCGAGGCGATCCCCAAGTCCAACAAGCTCGTCAAGCTGACCGCCGATCTGGGTGAGGACGAGCCGCGCCAGCTGGTGGCGGGAATCGCCAGGGAGTACGAGCCCGAGAGCCTGGTCGGCCGGCAGGTTGTGGTCGTCACCAACCTGCAGCCCGCCAAGCTCATGGGTGTCGAGTCCCGCGGCATGGTTCTGGCCGCCGCCGAAGGTGGGCCGCCGGTGCTGCTGCGACCGGACTCGCCGGTTGCCAACGGCACCCGCGTCCAGTGAGCGCTCAGGCGCCGCTGATCGACTCGCACTGTCATCTGCAGTCGCTGGCGCCCGACGAGCGCGAGGCGGCGCTCGACGAGGCGCGGGGGCGCGGTGTCGGCGGCTTTCTGGTGCCGGCCACGCGTCTGGACGAGGCCGACGACATCCTCGACCTCTGCAGCCGCCACGCCGACGTCTGGTGCGCGCTGGGCGTGCATCCGCACGACGCCGACAGCTGGCGGCCCGGGGACGATCGGCGGCTGGCCGAGCTGCTGATCGAGCCCTAGGTCCTGGCGGTGGGGGTGTGCGGCCTCTACTTCCACTACGACAACTCGCCGCGTGGTGGTGGTGCACAACCGCGACAGCGACGACGCGATGCTGGCGGCGGTGCTGCGCGACGAGCTGGCCGGGCTGCGGGCCGACTTCCACTCGTTCGCCGGCTCCATGGAGATGGCGCGGGCGCTGATCGAGCGCGACTTCTACCTCGGCGTCACCGGCATGGTGACCTTCAAGAGGGCCGACAACATCCGTCAGATCCTGGCCGAGATCCCAGCCGATCGGCTGCTCGTCGAGACAGATACGCCCTACCTGGCGCCGGTGCCGTACCGCGGCAAGCCCAACCGGCCGGCTTATGTGGTCGAGGTGGCGGTGAAGGTGGCGGAGCTGGGAGGCGAGACCTTCGCCGAGGTCGGGCGGCGTACTTCCGAGAACTTCCGCCGGCTCTTCCGAGTCGAGAGCTTGGAGCTGCGGTAGTCGGTCAGCCGTCGGCGCCTCTATGGCGAGGCGAGCCAGCGCACCACCAGAAACAGAATCGCCATCACGTACAGAGCGCCGAAGATCGTCTTGTTGTTACGGGCGACCCATATGGGCAGATAGATGTCGAAGTTCGCGCGTCGATCGCTGGTGAACCGCGCCGCCACCTTGGTCAATGGGCAGGTCATGCCGTTGAGCAGCAGGACCGCCACCTCCAGGCCGACGACGGCGACGAAGAGGAGGGCCAGGCGGAAATGAGAGCGCGCGGTGAAGAAGGGGATCGCCAGGATGCAGGCGACGAAGAACGCCCAGATGACCGTATGGAGCAGCTTCACCGCGCGAAGGGAACGCACCGTCGGCCTCCTCAGTGCAGTCTTCCGCGGGGCAAAACGCTCATAGGGCCCGCACGGGCGGCGTGCCACGCCCTCGCATCGGGTGCCTGCGCTTCGGGTCGATCTGCCATTGGTCAGGTGACGTCATCACTGTCCCCGGGCGGAGATGCAAACGGGTTCGCGGAGAACTCGTCTGACCTTGACGGGCGAATCCTGTAGAGGCCGACCGTGAAACCAACCAAATAGAGCTCGAGGAGAATAAACGCCACAGAATCATCGAAGTCCAGGAGGATCTCGGGCTGGCCGTCCCCGGCCAATGAGACGAGGTCGGCTCCAAGGAACACACCAAACGCGCCAGCCAACAACAAATATCCCAGAAACAGCACTGCCCAGATGGCCCGCGAAGGTCTGAAGGCCTGGAGGATGCACAGGATGACCGGGACCAGAAAGAAGAACACGCCAGCGTGGCCATGGCTTAGCAGCCATAGGAAGACGAAGGGTAGGCTGCAAAGGAGATAGACCGCGCGCGCCAGGGGTGTTGGAGGACGCACGTTGCCTTCAGGCATCTAACTCGATCGCCACGCCACCTAACGTACCGGGAGATCACCGGCGCAGCCCGCAGGGCCGTGTCCGGTGCGGCGACTGGTCAGGCGTAGACCTCGGAGGGCCCTGCCGCGTCGTTCCGTCACAACGCCTCCTCAGAAGGGCCAGGTATTCAGGTACTTTGTCAGGTCGCGAGCACGGTTCTCGTAGGCCCCGCTGCTCACCCGATTCAATTCTACGTTCTTTAGACCTCGTGCCTCCCAACATCGCCCGTGCTTTGTGACGCAGATATAGCTTTGGATGGTCTTCGTGGTGACGCGAAGCCGTCTGTAGCGAGCAAGCAGCTCCCGTGGTGGGATCACTACGAAATCGAACCTGCGGCTGTGGAACTGGCGCATTAAAGATGCAGGAGTTGGTGCGGGTGGCGCCCTCGCCTTGGACCCAACCGGAAGGGAAAAGTCAAAT
>CALZJC010000434.1 GCA_945787525.1 Thermoanaerobaculia bacterium
AGGCGCCCCGGTGGCGCCGCGGCCTCTGCTGGATCATCTCTCCGACGGCGGTTGCCTGCTGGTCCCGGAGGGCGACCGCGAGCAGCAGCGCTTGAAGATCTACGAGTCGCGCGATGGGCGTACACAGTGCCGCGCCGGCGAGCCCGTGAGCTTCGTGCCCCTGATCGGGCAACACGGCTGGCCGGCGGACGGCTAGCCTGCACTTCTCAACCACCGTCTGCTACAACGCCGTATGTCCCTGAATCTGCAGTGTTACGCTCCTGTCGGTCATCCTCGGCGTGCTTCGAGCACGCTCGCGGTGCCCTCGGTCGCAAGCCTCGCATCTTCGAGGACCTACGGCGTTTCGCTGCGACAATCGGTGAGAAGTACAGGTTAGGCGAGGAAGGTCGGGCCGCGAATGGACCAGCTGCACGCGTTGCTGAGGGATCTGCTCCACTGGGTGGAGTCTTTTGCCGACTCGCCACACGGCATCTGGGCGCTGGTCGTGCTCTCGTTCGCCGAGAGCAGCTTTTTTCCGGTGCCGCCGGACGTCCTGCTGATCGCCCTCTGTCTGGGCAGGCCCGAGTTGGCGTTCTGGTTTGCCGGGGTCTGTGCGGCGGCGTCGGTCGTCGGCGGCATGGCGGGCTACGGGATCGGGTTCTGGGGTGGCCGCCCGTTGCTCAAGCGGCTCTTTCGCGCCGACCGGGTGCGGGCGGTGGAGAGCTACTACGAGCGCTATAACGCCTGGGCGACCGGTATCGCCGGTCTGACCCCGCTGCCGTACAAGCTGTTCACCCTGTCGGGCGGGGCGTTCTCCATCGACTTCAAGATCTTCGTGCTGGCGTCGATCGTGTCGCGCAGCCTGCGGTTCTTCGCCGTGGCGGCGATCGTCTACTGGTTGGGCGATACGGCCACGGCATTTATCGACGAGTACCTCGGCTGGCTGACGATCGCCTTCGTCGTGCTGCTGGTTCTGGGCTTCTGGATCGCGGGGCGGGGCGCCCACCGAGCCGCGAGAGCGGGTGATGGTGGGGGCTGAGGCGGATCAGAGCCTCCGGATCGTGATCTCGGGGCGGGTGCAGGGAGTCGCCTTCCGCTATTTCACTCGCGGAGCCGCTCGCCAGCTCGACCTGGTCGGCTGGGTCAAGAACCTGCCGGGTGGGGAGGTCGAGGTGCGGGTGACCGGACCACCCTCTACCCTCGAGAGCTTCCGCCAGCGGCTCCGCCAGGGCCCGCCAGGCTCGCGGGTCGACTCCCTGTCCGAATCGGAGCTGGCGGCCGCCGAGGAGTGGACCGACTTCCAGATCGCCTACTAGTGTTGTGTTTCCGACTTCGCCTTGCCGTATGGGCGAGCCATCGGCGTTGCTGGCAAGGCGCGCTGACGCAGGCATAGCCGAGCCTATGTCGAGGAAGCGCAACGTAGCCAACGACGTCGAGGGCCGTCCAGACGGTAAGGCGAAGTCGGAGACACAACACTAGCGACCTTGACGTCGCCGGCCTGTTAGCCTTGCCCTCAGGTCCCACCTCCCGATCGAGCCATGCCCGACCTCAAACGAGCCCACTCGAGGTGGTGGATGGTGCCCGGCGCGGTCACGCTGCTGCTGCTGCTCTTCAACTCGCCCTGGTTCAGGACGCACCAGCCCGATCTCTATCAGCTGAAGCAGTGGGTGTTCGGTCTCCATCTCGAGATGAACTTCGCGGTCTGGTGGTCGTCGGTCCTCTACCTGCTCAGTGCCGCGCTGTTCTACCAGATCGCCTCGGACGAGAGCGGCAGCCGCCGGCGACCCTATCTGGGGCTCGCTCTGCTGATGCTCGCCGTCCTGATCGACGAGGTCGGCTCGCTCCACGAGCGAATCAGCGGGTTCGGAGGCTGGCCTTCGCTGGCACCGTTCGGGTTCTTGATGCTGGCGCTTCTGGTCGACAGCATTCGGCTGCTGTGGCGGGAACCGGACAAGCGCCCCGTGGCCTGGTTCGCCCTGCTGGGGTTCGCCACTCTCGCCAGCGTGGCGGCGCAGGAGTACGCCGAGCACAATCTGACATCCAATCAGTGGAGCGAGTTGTGGGGCCGATTCATCGAGGAGGCGACCGAGCTGGTGGGCGCCAGCCTGATCCTGGCCGGGGCGGTCTACGGACGCTCGCGGCGATGGGCCGCTCCCGCCGCCGCCGTCGTTCCGGACCCCGCACGGATGCAGCGACTGCTGCCGGTCCTCTTCGTCGGCTTTCTCGTTCACGTCGCCGCCGCCCAGGTGCTCTACCTGCCGAAGGTCGGCCCGGACAGATGGTACGGCAGCCCGGCGGCCATCTACCCGTTGATCGTCTTCTTCATCCTGGCCTGCCATGCCTTCTGGGCAGGGCGTCGAGGATCCGATGACCGCCTCCAGGCGCCCGAGGTGCGAGGCTTCTGGAACGTCGTCGGGGTGTTCTTCCTCGCCTGCTCTCTCGGGTTCGTCCAGAACCTGTGGGGCCTGCTCGGGAAGCTGGTGCCGGGAATGGGCAGGCGGCACTTCTACGAACCGATACCGATCTGGCTGTCCCTGATCCTGGCGGTCTGGGTCATCGGCTGGAGCCTGAGGCGGTCGCTGGGGAGACGGGCTCTGATCCTCCTGGCCCTGCCGCTGGCGCCGCTGATCGATCTGCGGCTCGAGCATCTGGGGGCGAAACACCTGGCGGCGGGCGTCTTCGCGTTGCTGTGCGCCGCGGTTTTGCTGCGGCCCGTCGAAGGCGAGGCGCCGAACGAGACGCCGATCGACCCTGCAGCCCCGGCCTGACGGCCTGGTACGGGTAGACTCCACTAGCAGCGCGGATCACTCACTTGGAGGAACGATGGAAGATCTGAAGGAGTTCGTCCGTGAGGTTCCCGACTACCCCAAGCCAGGGATCCTCTTCTACGACATCACGACGCTGTTGCAGGACCCGCATGCCCTGCGTATGACCGTCGACCGCTTTGTCTGGCTGTTCTCCGGCAAGCGGGTGGACAAGGTAGTTGGCATGGAGTCGCGTGGCTTCATCTTCGGGCCGATCGTCGCCTACAACCTGAACGCCGGCTTCGTGCCGGTGCGCAAGCCGGGCAAGCTGCCGGCGGAGACTGTGTCGCAGCCCTACGAGCTCGAGTACGGCACCGACGAGCTGCAGATGCACCGCGACGCCGTGGGCAGCGGCGAGCGGGTGCTGATCGTCGACGACGTGATCGCCACCGGCGGCAC
>CALZJC010000435.1 GCA_945787525.1 Thermoanaerobaculia bacterium
TCTACCTGCTACCGGTCTCGACCGGCCTGCTCGAGTACAGCCGCGAAGCGATCTCTCGAGGTCAGATCTGGCGCCTCGTCACCGGCCACTGGACCCACGCCTCGCTCGACCATCTGACGTGGGACGTCGTGGCGTTCCTCGCCCTCGGCGGGGCCGCCGCCTGGCGCGGCCGCGGCCTCTTCTGGCGGACCGTGCTCGGCTCGGCAGCGGCGATCTCGGCCGCCCTGCTCCTGCTGGCGCCGCAGTGGCAGACCTATCGCGGTCTGTCGGGGATCGACTCGGCGCTGTTCGTAGCCCTGGCGGCGACGCTCTGGCTCGAGAGCGAGCGCCGGGCGGATCGCTGGCTGGGCGCCGTGGCCCAGATCGTCTTCGTCGGCAAGCTCGGCTTCGAGAGGCTGACCGGGTCGGCGCTGTTCACGACCGAGACCCCCGGCCACGAGATCTTACCGCTGGCCCAATTCGCCGGTGCGGGCGTCGGACTGACGGCCGCCCTGAGCCGGCGCCGGCGCCACGCCCGAGCCGACCCACGGGCGCGCGACCCCATCCGGGACCGATCTAGCCGCGCGCGGCCGCCTCGAGGGTGCGGTCCAGCGTCACCAGCTCGCAGCCGAGTGCCCGCGCCAGCCACAGGTAGGCCGCGTCGTAGACCGTCAGGGTCTGTCGCTCCGCCAGCTCGACGACCTCCGCCAACGGCACCTCGACCTGGCTCACACCAAGCCTGGTGAAGAGCCCGAGCGCTTCGCGGATCGCCACTCTCTGCGATGGATAGAGCTCGAGCTTCTTGAGGGCGACGCTGCCGACCTCGTGAGGCAGAAGTGTCGGCGCCAGCAGATCGAGATCCCCCAGCCTCGCTGCCAGCTTCTCGGCCTCGGGCTCGCCGAAGAGCACCGCCGCCAGCGCCGACGCATCCACCACCGCGACCCGCCTCCTGCCGCCTGGACTCATCGTCGGTCCCGATCGCCACGGATCAGGGTCACCGCCTCGTGCCCGGTGTCGATGCCGAGTTTCCGCACCCGCTGCAGCGCCTCTGCCGCCGTCAACCGACGCTCTTCACCCACTGCCCGCTCGAGGATCGCCAGCAACTCCCCCTGGAGCGATCGATGCGCCCGCGCCGCGCGCCGCCGCAGCTGCACCGCAATCTCGTCGGGCACGTTCTTGATCGACAGATTCACCGGCATTCGCGAGCCTTGGTTCTGTTTCGGATCCATTTTAGAACCACCAACCCCGAACCCGCAACCTGGAAGGACGGAATCGGGGGCCACGATCTGCCAATCACCGGCCGGGAACCCGCTGCTCTCTTCAGCTCCGAGGACGAGCTCGCGCCGGGTCCCGAGGTCGTAGACGAGGATGTGATCGTTGACGTCCGCGACGTGGATCGCGAGGCGGCGGTCGTCGGAGGAGAAGATTACCGGAGCGGCTGCGAGAGACTCCCGTGGCTTCGACGGCCCCGTTGAAACACCGGCGGTCGGACTCGGTCAGAAGTCCCGGATCAGCCAGATGTTGCCGTGAAACGGCATGCCCGCGAACGCCAGGTAGCGACCGTCGGGCGACGGCACGGGATCGACGTGCCAGGTGTTGGGGGCTCAGCGGCGGCTGCCCGACCCTTCGACCTGGCTCAGGAAGTCACGCAGCACTTGGATATAGCGCTGGCGCTCGTCCAGCATCGTCATTTGGGCGCTGTCCTCGAAGAGCTCGATTGACGGCCCGGGCAGGAGACTCTGGAACCGGGCATCGGTCCCTTCTACCAACCCGAGGTCCCCGGACCGCCCTTCATCGGCCCGACGATCTCCGGCGTGACCCAGCCGCCGTAGAACCCGCCGGGCTGCGGCTCGACCCGCTGATCTCCGATCCAGCAGGTGTCCATCGCCGCCGGGTAGAACGCCAGGCGGTCGGCGAGCGCCTCGTAGCCGGGCCAGGGCTCGGTGTAGCTCCAGACGGCGCGGGGGATCAGCCGTTCGCCGACGCGTACCGCCCAGAAGACCCACGGCCCCTTCCACTCGCAGACGCTGCCCTCCACGCCGCGCTCGAGCTGTCGCATCTCGACGTCGCCCATCGGCAGGTAGATCGCCGGCGCGCTGGCGGTCTCGAGCACCCGCACCGCCCGGCGGCTCTCGGCCAGGACGGCGCCGCCGACCTCCACCCGCACCGGCAGCTCGACGGCCTCGACGCTCGGTGGCCGCGGATAGTCCCAAACCGACTCCTGGCCGGGCCCGGGCTCCTCGGCGAAAGGCGGCCGGGCCTGACCGCGCCAGCGCCAGCTGGCGCGCGCCTGCTCGATCCATTCGTCCATGGCCCGATGGTGCCAGCTGGGGTGTTCGCCGGCAACCCTCTGCGCCGGCAGCCCGAGGTATGCGTCTGCGCGGCCGCCCGGCGTAGAATGACCCACCCTCCCGGCGGCACCCGCGGGAGCGTCTGATTTGACCGGATCGAGACGGCAGGCCGCACTTCACTGGGGAGACCGTAGCTCATGAGCCACGACGTCTTTATCTCCTATTCGTCGACCGACAAACCTGTCGCCGACGCCATCTGTGCGGCATTGGAGAAGAACCACGTGCGCTGCTGGTTCGCGCCGCGGGATATTCGCCCCGGTGACTCCTGGGGTGGGTCGATTCTCGACGCCATCGAGGAAAGCGCGGTGATGGTGGTCGTCTTTTCGTCGAACGCGAACTCTTCCAAGCAGGTGATGCGAGAAGTGGAGCGGGCAGTAAAGAAGGACGTGGTGATCGTGCCGTTCCGTATTGAGAAGGTCGAGCCCTCGGACGACATGGAGTACTTCCTGAGCGCCACGCATTGGCTGGATGCCGTCACGCCGGAAATGGGTCATCACCTGGCCGCGCTCACGGCGACGGTCAAGTCGATACTCAACACGACGCCTGGCGACGAGCCACCCCCGCCTCCCGTCGCGAAACCCGAGCCACCCCCGCCTCCCGTCGCGAAACCCGAGCCGCCCCTGCCTCCCGTCGCGAAACCCGAGCCGCCCGCGCCACGAGCCACGAAGCGCTCGAAGCTACTGCTGATCGGGGGTGCTGTTGCGGCACTGATGATCGCTCTTGCCCTGTTCTCGATCCTGGGGCGCTCGGATGGACCTTCGCCGGCCGGCTCGGAACCGGCCGCCACGGCAGGAGCCGACAGGGTTCTGGCCAGCGACCTCGGCCCGCGCGCCGAGGGTTTCCTGGTCGGGCAGATCGGCGAGCGATGACTACATCGTCATCGCCAAGGCGGATGCACACGATTCGGTCTCTTCGCGCCGCACGATCGTGGGCGACGCCGGCAACCTGACCGCTCTGCTGCCGGATGTCGAAGGGCGCTACGAGATCCGTTACTTCGACGCCGCCAGCCAGAAAGTGCTTGCCCGGGCGCCCCTGGCCATCACGGCACCCGAGGTCACGCTCGACACGCCGTCGACCGCCGTGGCCGGCAGCGAGATCGAGGTGGGTTGGACGGCGCCCAACAACAAAGGCGACTATCTGGCGATCGCCGAGAAGGGGAGCAGGGGTGGCGTCCATCTGGCAAGTTCCTACTGCGCCAAGGGCAGCCCCACGAGCCTGCGTGTACCCGACGATGTCGGGTCGTATGAGCTGCGCTATGTCTCTGGCCAGAGTGACGCGGTCTGGAAGGCTCTGCCGCTCGAGGTGGCAATGCCGAAGGTGACCGTCGTCGCGGTGTCAGAGGCCGTTGCAGGGAGCGAAGTCCTGGTGGATTGGAGCGGGCCGGCGAACAGGGGTGATTTCTTGGCAGTGGCTCAGCCTTCAATGGAAGGCAGAGAGTCTGTGCACAACGACTATGCCAGGGAGGGTAGCCAGGGAAAGCTGAGAATGCCGGAGGAAGCAGGAAAGTACGAGCTCCGATATGTCTCGGGCCAGAAGAACAACATCTGGGCAGCACGGCCCATCGCCATCACCGCTCCCAAGGTGAGCGTATCGACCGTGCCGACCGCTGGAGCGGGAACCGAGCAAGCCGTGGAGTGGACGGGCCCGGCCAACTACCGAGATTTCGTCTCGCTCGCCAAGCCGGGGGAGCCAGGGGACAGATCCATCAGCTACCAGTACGTCAAGCCCGAAGCCAAGGCGGAGGTTCGCATGCCTGACACACCGGGGAAGTACGAGGTGCGTTATGTCTCCGGCCAGAAGAACCACATCTGGGCCAGGGCGCCGATTACCGTCACCAAGCAGACGGCGGTCATCAAGCAGCCCGTCGGTGTCAAGGCGGGCGAGGAGTTCGAGGTGAGCTGGTCCGGGCCGGGCAACTACCGCGACTACATCGCGGTATATGAGCCGGGCGCCAAGACCAAGGATTATCTGTCGTACGCATACACGACCAGCAAGCCCTCGGTGGCCCTCAAAGCGTTGGCAGCGCCGGGCACGTACGAGCTGCGCTACATCTCGGGCCAGGAGGAGCTCGTCTGGGCGTCGGTGAGGTTTGTGGTCGAGTGAGTTGCAGCGCCGGTGCTCCCCCGCCCGCGCCAAGCCCGCCGGGTGGAAGACCGGTCGCCGGCAGAGAGCGATGCGATAGACTGGGTTGAAGAGAAAACCCGGCAGCGGCTCACCTCGAGACGGCGGCTCGGGTGATGCAAACCAGCGTTGAGGAACCCGCCGGACGGCAATACGGAGGCATCATGGGAGCAGATCAAGCCTACCTCGAGGGCGCGGACGCGGCACGGAACGGGAGGGATCTCTCGGCCAACAAATACGACAAGGACAAGGAGCAGGAGGAGTACCTGTCGTGGATTGACGGCTATAACTCGGTCAAGAGCAAGCAGTAGCGACGTCGCGAGGCCGGCCTGCGCGGCTGCAGGCCGCGAGAACCGCCAGCCGACCGTGGCCACGCGAGAATCGGAGTTGGTGCTGCGGGTACTTGCCGTCTGTGTCGCCGCCTGGATGCTCTCTCCCGGGACCTCGAACGCCCAGGTCGACTCGCG
>CALZJC010000436.1 GCA_945787525.1 Thermoanaerobaculia bacterium
GATGTCGGGCAGGAAGTGCATCTCGATCTTGATCTGGCCGTCTCCCTTGCAGGCCTCGCAGCGGCCCCCCTTGACGTTGAAGCTGAAACGGCCTGGCTTGAAGCCGCGCATCCGCGCTTCCGGCGTGCGCGCCATCAGCGCCCGGATGTGGGTGAAGACGTTGGTATAGGTCGCCGGGTTGGAGCGCGGCGTACGGCCGATCGGGCTCTGATCGATGGCGATCACTTTGTCCAGGTGCTCGAGGCCGTCGATTCCGGCGTGGCGGCCCGCCCGGTCGGCAGCGCGGAAGAAGTGGCGCGCCAGGGCGCGGTAGAGGATGTCGTTGACCAGGCTGCTCTTGCCCGAGCCCGAAACGCCCGTGACGACGATGAACAGGCCGATCGGAAAGTGCACGTCGAGCCGCTTGAGGTTGTTGTGGGCGGCGCCGCGCACCGTCAGCATGCGGTCTTCGGGCGGCCGACGGCGCGCCGGCATCGGTACCTGCCGATCGCCGCGCAGGTACTGGCCGGTGAGCGATCTGTCGTCCGCCTCGATCTCCTGGGGGGTGCCGGCCGCCACCAGCTCGCCGCCGTGGATGCCGGCGCCCGGCCCGAGGTCGAGCACCCAGTCGGCGGCGCGGATGGTCTCCTCGTCGTGCTCGACGACGAGCACCGAGTTGCCCAGATCGCGCATGCCCTGGAGGGTCGCGATCAGCCTGGCGTTGTCCCGCTGGTGGAGCCCGATCGACGGCTCGTCGAGCACATAGAGGACGCCCATCAGCTTGCTGCCGATCTGGGTGGCGAGACGGATACGCTGGCTCTCGCCGCCGGAGAGCGTCGCCGACGCCCGGTCGAGGCTGAGATAGCCGACCCCGACGTCGTCGAGAAAGCCCAGCCGATCACGGATCTCCTGCACCACCTTGCCAGCGATCGCCAGCTCCCGCCGATCCAGGGCCAGCGCCTCGAAGAAACGGCCCAGCTCACTCACCGTCTGAGCCGAGAGGCGGTCGATCGCCATGCCCCCGACGCTCACCGCGAGCGCCTCGGGCCGCAGGCGGCGGCCCGCGCAGGTCGGACAGGTGTGCATCGACATGTACTTCTCGATCTCGGCGCGCACGCCCAGCGAGTCGGTGTCGCGATAGCGCCGCTCCAGCAGCGGCACGATGCCCTCGTAGTTGCCGCGCCAGGTGTAGCTCGAACGCTTGCTCTTGAGCTCGAAGGTCATCTCGCGCTTGCCGCTGCCGCGCAGGATCACCTGGCGCGCCACCTCGGGCAGCTCCTGCCAGGGCGTCTCGAGCGAGAAGCCCAGCTCGGCCGCCAGCGTGCGGACCATCCGCATGCGCCACGACTTGGAACCGCTCGGCCAGGGGGCGATGGCGCCGGCCGAGATCGAGCGCTCGGGGTCGGCGATCACCTTCTCTTCGTCGACGCCGCGCAGCGTGCCGAGCCCGGAGCACTCGGGACAGGCGCCGTAGGGACTGTTGAACGAGAACAGCCGCGGCGTGATCTCGGCCAGCGACGTGCCGCAGTCGGCGCAGGCGTAGTTCTGCGACAGGGTCTCTTCGCTGCCGGCGGTCGCCAGCACCACCAGCCCGCCGCCCACCTTGAGCGCGGTCTCCAGCGAGCCGGCCAGGCGGCCCTCGATGCCCTCCTTGATCACCAACCGGTCGACGATGATGTCGATGGTGTGCTTCTTCTGCTTGTCCAGCCTGGGCGCCTCGCCGCGCAGCTCGATCTGCTCGCCGTCGATACGCGCCCGCACGAAGCCCTCGCGCGCCATCTGTTCGAGCTGCGTCTTGTACTCGCCCTTCTTGCCGCGCACGAAGGGGGCATAGAGGATCAGCCGGCTGCCGGCCGGCATCGCCATCACCCGGTCGACCATCTGCTGCACGGTCTGGGGACGGATCTCCTTGCCGCAGCTCGGGCAGTGGGGGCGACCGACCGAGGCGAACAGCAGCCTCATGTAGTCGTGGATCTCGGTCACCGTGCCGACCGTCGAGCGCGGGTTCTTGGAGACCGACTTCTGCTCGATGGAGATGGCCGGCGACAGGCCCTCGATGGAGTCGACGTCGGGCTTCTCCATCTGCTGCAGGAACTGTCGCGCGTAGGCCGACAGTGACTCGACGTAGCGCCGCTGGCCCTCGGCGTAGAGCGTGTCGAAGGCCAGGGAGGACTTGCCCGAGCCCGACACGCCGGTGATCACCACCAATCGGTCGCGCGGGATCTCGACCCGCAGGTTCTTGAGGTTGTGCTCGCGCGCACCGCGTACGACGATCGAATCCATGCGGACCGCAGACCCTAGCAAAAAAACCGTCGCCCGGGCTCGGCGGCTGCCGGCGGCCACGTCTCGGTCGAGCTCCGCGTCTACCGGCGGGGGCGCAGCGCCGAGGCCGGCCCGGGCGGGCCGGCGGCGTTCGACCGCCGCGAGGGGACTGCTGCTACAGTAGCGGTTCGACAGGAGGCCGCCAGATGCAGTTCGAGAACGAGCATCACCAGGAAACCCACGACCAGGTCGAGCGCTATCTCGGCGAGCTGTTCGACGATCCCTACCTCGACAAGGACAACGGCCACTTCTACGTCGGCTATGGCAGCACCGTCCTGGAGATCTCGGTCGAGGCCTACGGCCCCGAGGAGACGATCCTGCAGGTCACCGCCTACTGCGCGCAGGGCGTTCGGCTCGAGGAGGATCTGTTGCTCGGCCTGCTGGAGCTCAACCACGAGCTGCCGGTCGGCGGCTTCTCGCTCGTCGGCCGGGACGTCTTCTACTCGCAGTCGGTGCTGGGCAAGTCCCTCGACCGGAACGATCTGCTGGGCACGATCGCCGCGGTGGCGACCATCAGCGACGACTACGACGACAAGATCGTCGCCAAGTACGGCGGCCAGACGGCCCTCGACCGCATCCGCGACACCGGCGGTCGTCATCAGCGCCGCACCGCCGGACAGTAGCTAGCCTGACCTTCTCACCGATCGTCGTAGCGAAACGCCGTAGCTGCCTGAAGATGCAGACTTGCGACCGAGGGCACCGCAAGCGTGCTCGAAGCACGCTGAGGATGCCCGACCGGAGCGTAACGCAGCAGATTCAGGCAGATACGGCGTTTCGTAGACGATTGGTGAGAAGGGCAGGCTAGCCCGCGTCGCGCGCCTCGCGGGCTTCGCGATCGAGCAGCTTGTCTTTCTCCGCCCGGGCACGCAGGTCTGACCGCGGATCGTCGTGCGGCCAAAGAGCCGATCGATCTCGCGCCGGTTGAGCAGCAGCTTGCGAGGCCTCTCGGCCTCGTGGTTCTGCAGGTTGCCGTGGCTGTAGGGCCCGATGTGGGCGCTCATCAGCCAGGCCTCGCCGTTGCGGACCTCGACATAGGAGTCCTTGAGCTGCACCCGGCCCTGCCGCGCCGCCTTGACCTCGGTGCCGAGCAGCGCGACCCCGGCCTCGAACCTCTCCAGGATCTCGTACTCCCGGCGCGCCCGCCGGTTGGAGGCGAGAGTGCGCTGTCCCTTGTTCTTCTTTTCAGCCACGGCGGAAGCCCTCGCTCGCAGTCTAACGGCTGCGGGCTGCTGGCCGGCACTTCTCACCAACTCACTGCTGCGTGGCCGTATCCACCTGAATCTGCGAGACTTTCGTCGGTCGGCAAGTCCCACATCTCAAGAAAGCTGCGGCCGCTCGCCAAGCGAGCCGGTGAGAAGGGCAGGCCAGCCCTGCTTCTGGCGGGCTCTGCTAGAGTCCCAACCTCATGAACCACGCCGTCGCCCTGGCCTGGCTCGGCCTGTTGTTCGCCGCCGGGTCGCCGGGGGACAAGCCGCAGCTCGACCAGCCGCAGGTCGGCCTCGACGGCCAGCGGGTCGAGGTCAGCTTCGCGCTGATCGATGGCTTCAACGAGGAGCTGCTCGAGCGCATCCGCACCGGCCTGCCGACCGGCTACGTCTTCGATATCCGCCTGCTGCGCGACCGCAAGCGTTGGTTCGACGTGCAGATCGACGCGAGCCGGCTGGAGGTGATGGCCTCGTACGACGCCGTCACCCGCGAGTACCTCGTCAACACCAAGCAGGACGGCAAGCTGATCGAGAGCCGGGTCGTGCGCGACGAGCCCGAGCTGGAGCGCGCCCTGACGCGATTCGAAGCGGTACCGATCTTCACCCTGGAAGGCGGCGGCGGACGCCGCCGGCTGCTGCTCCGCATGCGAGCCGAGATCGACTCGGCCAACTTCCTGTTCTTCATCCCGCGCCGGGTGGCAACACCATGGCGCTACTCGCGCAAGTTCCGCCCGCCCGAGTAGGAGACGCCCGAACAGGAAACCACAGTGGCGCTGCGCGACACCCTCAGGAACCGGCACAAGGACAGCCGCTGGATCATCGGCGGGCTCGTCGGCCTGCTGCTGCTGCTGTCGGCGATCTACTACGTCATTCAGCGGCGCGCCGAGCTGCCGGCCGAGGTGGCCGCCAACCGGGTCCTGCTGCTGGCCATCTGGTACGTCAATCTGCTCCTGATCCTGACGATCATCTATGTCCTGTTCCGCAATCTCTTCAAGCTGCTGATCGATCGCCGCAACCGTCGGTTGGGCTCCAAGTTCGGCACCCGGCTGGTGGCCACCTACATCGGCCTGGCGCTGCTGCCTGGGCTGCTGCTGTTCGTCTACGGCAGCGAGCTGTTGCAGGGCTGGGTCGACCAGTGGTTCAACGAGCCCGAGATCAGACAGGTCTTGCAGCAGGGGCATGACGTGGCGCAGGAGCTCAACCTGGTGATCGAGGAGGCCCGCCGGCGCGATGCCCGGCGGGTGCTTGCCGAAACCGCCGACTTCGATCTCGAAAACCCGCAGCGGCGGCCCCAGCTGACCCGGCGACTGCGCCGCTACCTCGCCGAGCTCGAGCTCGACTTTCTGGGCGTCTACCTCGGCGCCGATTTCGTCGAGGCAGTGCTCGACTCGCAGTCCGGGCTGCGCGATCTGCCCGAGCCCGACCGGCGCTTCCTGCTCGAGGCATCGACCGAAGGCG
>CALZJC010000437.1 GCA_945787525.1 Thermoanaerobaculia bacterium
CTTGTCGCCCAGCACCGCCATGCGCTCGAGCACCCGCGGCGGCACCAGGCCCTCGAGCTTGCCACCGAGGGAGAAGACCTCCTTGACCAGCCGGCTGGAGAGATAGCTGTACTCCTCCTTGGGGGTCAGAAAGACGGTCTCCATCCGCGGATCCAGATGGCGATTCATCAGAGCCATCTGGAACTCGTACTCGAAGTCCGAGACCGCCCGCAGGCCACGCACGATCGTGCGAGCGCCGATCTGCTCCATGAAATGGACCAGCAGGCCGGAGAAGCTCTCCACCCGGCAGTCCGGCCGATCGGCGAGCAGCTCTTCGAGCATCGCCACCCGCTCCTCGACCGCAAAGGCGGGCCTCTTGGCCTCGTTGTTGAGCACCGCCACGACGACTTCGTCGAAGATCGGCCGGCAGCGGTAGACGATGTCCATGTGACCGTTGTGGATCGGGTCGAAGGAGCCGGCGTAGACGGCGATGCGGCGTTTGTTCATCTGGACACCCGCGTGAGATCGAAGGTCATGGTGTTGAACGCCGCGTCGGTCACCCGCAGCAAGAGCAGCCGCGCCTCACTCGGCTGGTCGACGAGCAGCACCTCGCGCTGGCCGTCGAGGAGGCCGTCGGCGGAGCTCAAGGGCTGCCACGAGCCGCCGTCGGCGCTCACCTCGGCCACTCGTAGTGGGTTCCAGGCGTCCGCTACCGTGACCCGCAGACCGCCCGCGCGGCGCTCGACGTCCACCAACGCCGGCGGCGTGTGATCGATCAGCACCGGCTCGCTCACCTCGGCCGCCAGCAGCGCCTTTTCGAGGCTGTTCTCACGCCGGTCCGCGGCCCGCAAGCGAAAGCGGTAGAGGCCGTCCGGCAGCGCCGTGGCGTCGAAGCCATAGTGGTCCTTGTCGAGCTCGTCGGCAACCGGCAGCCAGGCGTCCGGGCCGTCGTCGGTGCGGAAAGACAGCTCGTAGACCAGCTCGTCCCCGTTGGGGTCCTCGGCCTGCCAGCGCAGGCTGCGGTAGCCCCGCTTCCACAACGTCTTGAACCGTTGGTCGTCGCGGGGCGTGCCGGTGTCGAGGGTGGTGAAGATGCCGTCGCGATTCGGGTGCACGGGCTCGAAGACCTGGTTGGCCGGGTTGAAGGACGCCGGCACCAGGATCTCGCCGGGCTCGAGCACGGTGAGGCTCTCGATGCTCGGCGGCAGGTTGCTCTGGCGATACGAGACGGCGACCTCGCTGAGCTCGGGCGAGACCGAGTTGGCCGCCTCGAGCTCGACCCGCCACTGCAGGTAGCGACCGGGCGCCAGGCCGGACAGGGGGACCTCGCCGCCGGCGGCGGGCTCGGTCCAGTCACTCCAGGTGGCGTCGGGCGAGGCGCTCATGCCGCTGCGGGCGGAGAACCGTGCCCGGGCGTCGCCCGGCAGGCGCCCGCGCCAGCGCAGGCTGCCAAAACTGGCGATCTGCTCGGCGTCCAACGCCGGGCTGGTGAAGGTGCCCCGCCGCTCGCTCTCGGTGGATAGCCGATATACCGCCGCGGCATTGGTGGTTGCGAATGCGGGGCCGGGATCGTCCTGCAACAGGGCCACAACCTGCCGCTCGTCGACGTCCTTTTCGAGCACCATGCTGCCGTCGCGGAAGCTGTACAGCTTTCCCTCGAGGCCGGTTGCCACCCACAGACGGTCGCGATGCCAGAGCAGCGCATAGGCGGTCTCATCGGTGAACTTCCACACCGACTCGACCCGCCCGTCGGGCGAGATGCGGACCACCTCGGAACGCGGCCCGGCAAAGCCGCCGCGGCGACTGCCGGCAGTGCTCGGCTGCTCGCCCTCGGCTACCACGGTGACGGTCGCGCTGGGGCCCTCATCCTCAGCGGCGGCCTCTTTGCCCTCCTTGGCCTTGGACTCGCCGGCAGTACTTCGCAGATCCGTGAAGCTGGCTTCGGAAGCGAGCAGGACCGCGTAGCACCAGCCGTCGGCGCCGCTGGCCAGAGCCACGACCTCGGGTTGCGCCCCGTCGTACAGGGTGCGGGCTCGACCGCCGGGGTCGATACGCAGGATGAGGCCCTCACCAGCCGTGCCGGCCAACAGATCGCCCCCGGGAAGCAGCTCGATGGAACGCAGGTGGGTGTCCTCGCTGTCGAAGAGCACCTCGCCACGGCCCTTGGCATCGACCTGCCACAGACGGCCTTCGGTGCCGGTCGCCACCAGCAGGCGGCCGGCCGCCGATCGGCCGATGGCCCAGATGTACTTCTCGCCGGGCTCGAAGACCGGCTCCGCCCGGTCACCGACGATGCGGTACACCTTGCCGTCGGGCGAGGTGCCGGCGAACACGGTGCCGTCCGGATCCGCCCAGACCGCAAAAACCTCCGGTTCGGGCGCCGAGAACAGCGTGCGGACCTCACCGGCCCGATCGACCAGTATCACCTTGCCGTCATTACCGGTGCCCAGGACCCAACCCTCGGGGTGCGGCGCGGCAGCGAACAGAAACGGCTCGCCGATCGCCGCCAACCGAACGGCGCGATCGGCCAGACGCAGGGTGCCAAGAGGGTCGACACTGAGACCGTCGAGAGTGCCGCCGAGAAACGAATCGCGGGTGTGGGAGCGGAAGAAGCGCACCTCGCCCTCGACCGCTGCGGCAGCCGCCAGCGCAACCAGGAGACCAACCGATAGAAGCACTCTTCGCCGCCTCATGACCCTGTCTCTCCTCTTTCGCCCGGCGTCGCGCTGGCCGCCGCGGGCTGGCCCCCCGCCGCCGGTCGCACCGTCCCGCCCGGCGCCACCGGCTCACGGCGACGCACCTCCAGGTCCACCCGCAGCAGGCCGCTGACCGGTATCTCGAGCCGGCGCTCGCTCTGCTGCGCCACCGCCAGCCGCAGCGGCTGGGCGCCGCCCGAGGGTGCCGCCGACCAGATCGATCGCAACGAGCCCGGCAGCTGTGGCAGCGTCTCACCGGCGACCGCCAGCCCCCTGCCGCCGAAGACGCCCAGGACGACCAGATCCCGCCTTGAGTGCAGGCCGCGCAGCAGGTCCAGCGCCTGACGGAAATGCACCGGCGCCGACCGCTCGATGGTCAGGCGCGCGGCGTCGACGCTGACACCGTCGCCGACCAGCAACGAGTACCTGCCATCCGGCAGGCTGGTGGCCAGAGGAATCGACTCGCGGAACCGGTCGCCCCGATAAGCCATCAGATCCAGGTTGAGCTCCAACCGCTCACCGGGCTGCAGCAGCGTGCGGCTGGCGTGCGCCTCCACCAGACGCGCCAGCCGCGGCTGCGAGTGCTGCTGGAGCTCGACGTCGATCCCGGTCAGGCGCACGTCGGCCATCGGGTTGTTGGTCACAAAGCCGGCGAACGCCAGCAGATAGACGGCGGCCTCGATCGCCGCCGAATCCCCGTCGAAGCTCTGCCGCACCTGCAGCTCGCCGTGTTCGGCGAGATCGAGTCGAGCGTTGAGATCCAGCCCCTGGCTGCCGGCCGCCTGGGTGACCGCGTCCAGGGCGCCGAGGATCGATATCGCGGCCAGCGTCGGCGTCAGCTGCGGCAGGTCGGCCAGGCGTAGATCGAATCCGGCGCTGTGCTGTCCGTTGACCGAGATATGCAGCGGCACCATCGGCGCTACCGCTCCCAGCCGGCCGCGGATACCCGCCGCGCGGTCGAGCTCGAAGGCGCCGACGATCGATCCCAGGTTGGCGATCTTGAACGAGCGGAACTGACTGGCGAGCACGGTGACCACCTGGGAGGTGGCCATCGGCACGCTCAACTCGCCGATGCCGAGGAACGGGTGCCCAAGAGCCAGCAGCGTGTCATCCACCCGGTCGGTCACCGTGCCGGTGGCGGCCATGCGAAGGTCGCCATCGATCATCACGGCAGCCACCGAGGCGCCGGGCACCAGATCGGCCGGCGGCACGGTCGAGGTTCCGGCCGGCGCCACGCTGCCCAACCCGCCGGCCAGCCGTTGCCGGCTGACCTCGCCGAAACCCACCGTGTTCCACATCAGGCCGGTACCGAGGCTGTCCATGACCCCGGCGCGCAACCGCTCGAGGCCGCGGTCGAGGAGCTCCGCCGGCAGATCGGCGGCGGCCATCTGATCGATGGTGGCCGGCGGCGCACCGCGCCTCGGAACCGCGCCGCCGCGCGGCGCCGAATAGAGCCGCCGCATCTGCTCGATCGGCGTGATCCCGGCCACCGGCTGGCGCGAGAACGGCCAGGCGAACGCCACTGCGCCGACCAGCCGCTCGTCGACGTATACCGGGCTGCCGCTCATGCCGGCGATGACTCCGCTGGTCTCGAGCCCCTGGCCGCTGAGCCGGGCCATGATCAGACTGCTGTCCGGCCGCAGGTTCTCCCACACCCCCAGCACCTCGACCTCGAAGCGCTCGGGCTGGTCGCCTCGAAACACCGACAGGCCATAGCCCCGCTGTCCGGCCCGGACCTCGGCCAACGGCAGGATCTCCTGGGCGCCGGCCGCCACCGCCAGGCCGCCCAGCGCCAGCATCCACACCGACACCAGGCACTTCCATCTCATGGCCGGGAGTCGCATCATCGATCGCGCGGCAGCCCATCCCCGGCCGCCATGATGGCAAGCTCGGGGACCAACCGCCGCAGGTGGGCAATAGGATACCGCCCGCGGCGCAGCACCGTCAGGTCGCCCGCGGCGAGCGCCAGCATGGTGGAGGGAGGGCCACCGGCGAGCCGGCCGCCTTCGACGATCACCGCCTGGCGGCCGCCCAGCAGCGCGGGCAGGTCGTCGGGATCGGTCACCGGCGGCTCGCCGCTCCGGTTGGCGCTGGTGGCGGTGAGCGCCACGCCCAGAGCGTCGAGCAGCCGCAGCAGCGGCGGGTGACCCGGTAGCCGCACCGCCAAGCTATCGCCACCGGCTGCCGCCGGCAGACCGCGCCGAGCGGCCACCACCAGGCTCAGGGGGGCCGGCCAGAGAGCCGCCAGGCGCCGGAAGAGCGGCTCCTCGACCGCCACACCGAGCGCCGCGAGCTGCTCCAGACTGGCGGCCACGACGGGTAGGGGACGGCCGCGCTGCCGGCGCTTAAGGTCGTAGATCGCCTCGACCCCCCGCCGATCGCGCGGATCGACTGCCAGGGCGTAGCTCGACTCGGTCGGCACCGCCAGCAGGCCACCGCGCGCCAAGACCGCGCGCAAAGGCTCGAGGGACTCGCCCCACCGCCAGTGCTTGGCCGACTGCGGCGCCGGGCTTGCCGCCGCCATCACTCCTCGCCCACCGCGACGGCGATCAACTCGCGCGCATGGGACAGCGAGAGATCCGTCACGTCACGGCCGGCGAGCATCCGGGCGACCTCGCGCACCCGCCGGTCGTCGTCCAACGCTTCGACAGCGGTCTCGGTGCGGCCGCCGGCCTGGCGCTTGACCACCCGCAGGTGGCGGGCCGCGTGGCTGGCGACCTGCGGCAGATGGGTGACCACCAGGATCTGCCCACCGCGCGACAACCGCTGCAGCTTGTTGCCCAGAGCGGCCGCCTCGGCGCCCCCGATGCCGGCATCCACCTCGTCGAAGATGAGCGTCGCCGGCAACGCCTCGCCGGACCCACGCACAGCCAGCTGCAGGGCGAGATAGACGCGCGACAGCTCGCCGCCGGAGGCCACCCGGGCCAGGGGCCCGGCGGGCTCTCCCGGGTTGGCGGCGAGCTGGAAGCCGACGCGGTCGTAGCCCGCCTCCGAGAACTCCACCGGTTGTCCGGCCACCCGCAATGGGCTGCCGTCGCGCGGCTGGCGCTCGAGCCGCACGGAGAAGCGCGCCTTGGCCATCGCCAGATCGCCGAGCTCGCGGTGCACGTTGCCGGCCAGCCGCCGTCCCCAGGCGCCGCGCTGCTTGGACAGCTCGGCCGCGACAGCGCCGTACTCGGCGAGCGCGGTGGCGACGCGGGCTTCCAGGTCGGCGCGTCCCTCGGCGTCGCTGTCGAGCGTCTCGAGCTCGGCCGCCGATCGCGAGCGCATCGCCAGCGTCTGCTCGCTGCTGCCGCCGTACTTGCGCAGCAGGGGCTCAATCCGCGCCAGCCGTTCCTCGAGCCTGTCCAGCAGCCGCGGATCGTCCTCGACACCCTGCAGTCGCTCACGTACGCCCAGCGCCAGCTCCTGGAGCCGGATGCGTACCTCTTCCAACTCGTCGAGCCAGGCCGACACGTCGGGCAGCCAGTCCGCAACCTCCTCCAGCTGCTGCTGGGCCCGCGCCACCCGCACCGCGGCGGCATCCTCGTCCTCGAGCAGCAACCG
>CALZJC010000438.1 GCA_945787525.1 Thermoanaerobaculia bacterium
CGCACCGGGCTGATCGAGCGCTCGGTGAAGACCCTGATCCACACCCTGATCGAGGAGTCGATCGTCGTCGCCCTCGTCTGTCTGGTCTTTCTCTTCCACTTCCGCTCGGCGTTTGTCGCCATCGTCTCGATCCCGGTCTCCATCCTGCTGGCCTTCGTGATCATGCGCCTGCAGGGTCTGGGGGCCAACATCATGTCGCTGGGCGGCATCGCCATCTCGATCGGCGTCCTGGTGGACGCCGCGGTGATCATGGTGGAGAACGCCCACAAGCACTACGAGGAGTGGCGCGGCAAGCGCTCGCACTTCGAGATCATCCTGCGCTCCGCCCAGGAGGTGGGGCCGACGCTGTTCTTCACCCTGCTGGTGATCACCGTTTCGTTCCTGCCGATCTTCACCCTCGAAGCCCAGGAAGGGCGGCTCTTCAGGCCGCTGGCCTTCACCAAGACCTACGCCATGGGCCTGTCGGCCATCGTCGCGGTGACCGTGGTGCCGGTCCTCATGTTCTGGTTCGTCAGGGGGCGGATCTTCAGCGAGCGGCGACACCCGGTCTCCCGCCTGCTGCGCTTCCTCTACACGCCGGTCCTCAACCAGGCGCTGCGCTGGCGTTGGGCGGTGATCGTGGTCATGGTGGTGATCCTGCTGGCGACGCTCATACCGCTGCAGCGGATCGGCTCGGAGTTCATGCCGCCGCTGTGGGAAGGGGACCTGCTCTACATGCCGACCACCTTCCCCGGCATCTCGATCAGCAAGGCCCGGGAGCTGCTGCAGCAGACCGACAAGATCATCCGCTCGTTTCCCGAGGTGGAGTCGGTGATGGGCAAGGTCGGCCGCGCCGAGACCGCGACCGACCCGGCACCGCTGTCGATGATCGAGACGACGATCGTCCTCAAGGACCCGAGCGAGTGGCGGCCCGGCTTGACCCGCGACGAGCTCGTCGCCGAGATGGACCGGGCGATCCAGTTCCCGGGCCTGACGAACGCCTGGACGATGCCGATCAAGACTCGCATCGACATGCTGTCGACCGGCATCAAGACGCCGGTGGGGATCAAGGTCGCGGGCGCCGATCTCAGCGAGCTGGAGCGGATCGCCAAACAGATCGAGGCGGTGGTCAAGCCGCTGCCGGGAACCCTGTCGGCCTACGCCGAGCGGGTCATGGGCGGCAGCTATCTCGACTTCGACATCGACCGCGAGGCGGCGGCGCGGTTCGGGCTTTCGGTCGGCGACATCCAGGACGTCATCCAGTCGGCGGTCGGCGGCATGAACGTCTCGTGGGCGATCGAGGGGCTCGAGCGCTATCCGATCAATCTGCGCTACCCCCGCGAGCTGCGCGACAACCCCGTGGCGCTGCGCGAGATCCTGGTGGCGACACCCACCGGTGCCCAGGTGCCGCTGAGCCAGCTGGCCGACATCCAGCTGCGCCAGGGCCCGCCGGGGATCAAGTCCGAGAACGCCCGGCCCAACGCCTGGATCTACGTCGACCTGCGCGGGATCGACGTCGGCACCTGGGTCGAGCGCGCCCGCGAGGAGGTCGCGCGGCGGGTCGAGCTGCCCGCCGGCTACACCATCTTCTGGTCGGGGCAGTACGAGTACATGCAGCGCGCCAAGGCGCGGCTGCTGTTGATCGTGCCGGTGACGCTGGGCTTGATCTTCCTCATCCTCTACTTTCACACCAAGTCGATCGTCAAGACGGCGATCGTGCTGTCGGCGATTCCTTTTTCGCTGGTGGGCTCGGTCTGGCTGATGGATTTTCTGGGCTACAACTGGTCGGTGGCGGTGGTGGTCGGGTTGATCGCCCTGGCGGGTCTGGCGGCCGAGACCGGAGTGGTGATGTTGCTCTACCTCGACCTCGCTTACGAGGACTGGAAGATCCGCGGGCGCCTGGAGACTTTCTCCCACTTGCGGGAAGCCGTCCACCACGGCGCGGTGCAGCGCATCCGGCCCAAGATGATGACGGTGGCGGCGACGTTCTTCTCGCTGGTGCCGATTCTCTGGGCCACCGGCACGGGCTCCGACGTCATGCGGCGCATCGCGGCGCCGATGGTCGGCGGGGTGTTTACTTCGTTCCTGGCCGAGCTGGTGGTGTTCCCGGCCATCTATTTCATCTGGCGGTCCATTGGCATGGGCAGAGGGCCGCTGTTTCCGGATGCCGCCGGCGATGCCGGCGAGCCCGAGGTCCACTCATGAACGAGCACCGCCCGCAGGGTCACCCGGCCGCAACCCCGCCCAGCGGCAAGACGGTCCGCCTGGACCCGGTTTGCGGCATGGTCGTGGCCGCGGATGCCTCGCATCGCTTCGCGCACGAGGGCACCACCTACCTGTTCTGCTCCGCCGGCTGCCTGGAGAAGTTCCGGGCGGAACCACGGGCCTTCCTGGCGCCGTCGCCGTCGCCGTCGACCGAGCACGTCGATCCGGTCTGCGGCATGAGCGTGACGGCGGACTCGCTGCATCGGTTGGAGCACGACGGCACCGTCTATTTGTTCTGCTGCGCCGGCTGCGTCGAGAAGTTCCGCGCCGATCCGGTCCAGTTCCTGGAGGGGCGCCACGACCACCCGCCGGACGCGGCCGGCGAATACACCTGCCCGATGCACCCCGAGGTGGTCGAGGAGGGCCCCGGCAGCTGCCCGGACTGTGGCATGGCTCTCGAGCCGATGATCCCGGCGGGGGTCAAGACGCGGTGGACCTGTCCCATGCACCCCGAGGTGGTGCGCGACGAGCCCGGCGACTGTCCGCTGTGCGGCATGGCCCTCGAGCCGATGGCGGTCTCGGCCGCGGACGAGGAGAACCCGGAGCTCGTCGACATGACGCGCCGATTCTGGGTGAGCGTGGGCCTCGGGCTGCCCCTGGTGGCCGTCGCCATGGCCGGGATGCTCGGCGTGGGCCTCGTCGGTCGGCTCCTGACACCGCGCGCCCTGCACTGGCTGGAGCTGGCGCTGGCGACCCCGGTGGTCCTGTGGTGCGGCTGGCCGTTCTTCGAGCGCGGCTGGCGGTCGCTGGTGAACCGCAGCCTCAACATGTTCACGCTGATCGGGCTGGGGGTCGGGGTGGCCTATGCCTACAGCGTCGTCGCGACGGTGGCCCCGGGCGTCTTCCCCGCCTCCTTCCGCGGCGCCGGCGGCGCCGTGGCGGTCTATTTCGAGGC
>CALZJC010000439.1 GCA_945787525.1 Thermoanaerobaculia bacterium
GCTCGACCGGGCGCTCAAGGTCAACTGCGCCCGTTGGCCGAGCCGCAGATTCTCCTCGACATCCATGACCAACACCAACTGCTCCTGCTCGGCCTCGCTGTTGAGATAGTCGAGGATCACCTGGTCCAGGCTGGGACCGGCCTCGGCCGGCGCCGGGCCGGAGCTTGCCGCCGCCTGTTCGGCCAGAGCCGCCGCCTCGGCAACCACCGCCGAAGCCGCCGGATCGCTGGTCTCGGGCCCGATCTTCGCCAGCTTCGGGTCGAACCGCCCGCGCCGGACCTCGGCGATGACCAGGCGATGCTGGCGGTCCATGAGCTCGGAGATGTCGGCCCGGCCCCTGCCCTCGTCCAGCAGCGCCTTGTAGCTCGACCGCTTGCGCGCCAGGATCCGGCCGCCGGCATAGACCAGGCTCTCGATCCACGCGGCCTCCACGCCCTTGTCCTCCGTCTGCACGTGCAACACCTGTCCGAGGTGCGACACGTCGGTGTTGTAGCCGGTGATCATCGAGAGTGTTTCGCGAGCTTGAACGGGTGGAATCTTACGGGCGGCGGCACGGAAGATCAATCGATCGTCTCGCCCGGCGCCGCCGCCGCGGGTCGGTCTCTCGACCTTGCCGGCCCGCTGGCCGCATGACAGAATGCCGCGGCCGAAATCCCTCGGGGGGAACCCTCCCCCGAGTCAATACTCACAGGAGGAATCCCATGGCCGAGCCCACCGCCGAGGCGGCGACCGCCGAGCGCACTCTCGTTCAATACGAGGTCAGAGACGGCGTCGCCTATCTGTCGCTCAGCGACCCGCCGGCGAACACCTATACCCACGAAATGATGCGTCAGCTCGACGACGCCATCCTGACCGCCCGCTTCGACAAGGAGGTGTCGGTGCTGGTGTTGACCGGGCTGGGCGAGAAGTTCTTCTGCGCCGGCGCCAACATCAACATGCTGCAGACGTCGGATCCCTACTTCAAGTACTACTTCTGCCTGCACGCCAACGAGACGCTGAACCGCCTCGAGCAGACGCCCAAGCTGGTCATCGCGGCACTCAACGGCCACACCGTCGGCGGCGGTCTGGAGATCGCCATGGCGGCCGACATGCGCCTGGCCAGGAAAGACGCCGGCCGCGTCGGCCTGCCGGAGGTGAACCTGGGTGTCCTGCCCGGCACCGGCGGCACCCAGCGTCTGGCCCGTCTGGTGGGCAAGAGCCGGTCCATCGAGTTGATGGCCACCGGCCGGCTGCTCACTTTCGAGGAGGGCAAGGAGTACGGCATCGTCAGCGAGATCCTCGAGGGCGACGACTTCATGGATCAGGTGCACGCCTATGCCTGTCAGTTCTGCCCGCCGAACAAGGCGGCCAAGGCTGTCGGCAGGATCAAGCGGGCGGTCCAGTCGGGCGCCGAGGTGCCGTTCGAGAGCGGCCTGGCGATGGAGCGCGAGATGCAGCAGCAGCTGTTCGAGAGCCCCGACGCGCGGGAGGGCCTCGACGCCTACGTCGAGAAGCGCAAACCGCAGTTCCGCGGACGCTAGTGCCCCGTGCGGGAAGTTCGCTACCCGGTCCTGCGGCCCGCCACTCCGCTGGCCGCGTTGCGTCTCAGCCCGTGACGCCTGGCGACTCCGCCGCGGCGCCCGTACCGGCCGCGCCGGCGCAGACGCCGATCGGCAAGTTCGGAGGCCGGCTGGCCCGGTTGACCGGCGGCGATACCGGCACGGCGGCGGCGGCCGGCCTCGAGCGGGAGACGGCATGAGCGACCCTCAGACGGATCAGCTTCTGGTTTGCGTCGAGAGCCAGGCCAAGGCGGGGCCCTACGTCGAGGCCCTCAAGGAGGCCGGCGCCGCCGCCGACAGGCTGCAGGTGATCACCCCCGAGAACGCCGCCGGCGGTCTCGAACGGGCCGCTGCCGGATGCGCCGGCCTGCTGCTGTGCGGCGGCCCGGATATCGAGCCCTGGCGCTACGGCGAGGAGCCGAGACCCGACGGCGACCTCAGCCTGATGCCCGAGCTCGACCAGATCGAGTGGGACCTGCTCACCGGCGCGGCGGCGGCCCGCCGGCCCGTGTGGGCGGTCTGTCGCGGTCTGCAGACCGTCAACGTCTTCCTCGGCGGCAGCCTGTGGCAGGACATCCCCAGCCAGCTGGGCGGAGACGTCGACCACGCGGTGGCGGCGCCACTCGACGCCATGGCGCACTCGATCGGCGGCGCGGCGCACGACGATCCCTGGGCCGTCGGCCTCACCGCCGGGCCGCTCGAGGTCAACAGCCGCCATCATCAGGCGCTGCGCGAGCTGGGTCGCGACGTCTCGCCGGTCGCGCACTCGCCCGACGGCTTGATCGAGGCGGCGGTGGTCGAACGCGACGACTGGTGGGTGAAGGGGGTCCAATGGCACCCCGAAGACCTCCTCCACCAGCCGATTCAGCAACAGCTGTGGCGCGAGTTTCTCGCCGCCACGGCGGCCGCGCCCGAACGGCGCGGCGAGGAGGCCTGATGAACTACCGACTGCTCCTAGGACGGCGCGAGCGGGTCGCCGAGCTGACCCTCAACCAGCCGCCGCTCAACATCCTGGACCTGGAGACGCTGCAAGAGCTCGGCCGGAGGCTCGAAGAGCTCGCCGACGACCGCGACCTCCAGCTTCTCTGGCTGCGGGCGGCCGGCGACGACGCCTTCTCCGCCGGGTCAGCGGTCCAGGACCACGCGCCGGACCGCGCCCGAGCCATGCTGACGACCTTCCATGCCGCGCTGTCAACCCTGCGCCGGCTGCCGGCCATCACCATCGCGGTCGTGCGAGGCCACTGTCTGGGTGGCGGCATGGAGCTGGCCACCTGCTGCGACATGGTGCTGGCGGCGGACGACAGCCGGTTCGGCCAGCCGGAGGTGGACCTGGGCTGCTTTCCGCCCGCCGCCGCGGCGCTCTATCCGGCCCGGCTGGGCAGCGGTCGGACCCTCGAGCTGCTGCTGAGCGGGCGGCTGCTGGATTGCGCCGAGGCGGAGAGGCTCGGCCTGGTCACCTGGCGGGTGCCGGCCGCAGAGCTGGAACAGAAGATCAAAGAGATCGGCACCCGCATCACATCGAAGAGCGGTGCCGTCACTCGGCGCATCAAGCGAGCCGTGCAGGCGGCCCGCGGCAGGAGCTTCCAGGACGCCCT
>CALZJC010000440.1 GCA_945787525.1 Thermoanaerobaculia bacterium
TCGACGAGCCAGTCCTGAAAGGCCTCGACGCGATCGTCGTCGCTCGGCGACGCGCCCAGCCGGTCGCGCAGGCTGCGTGCCTCGCCGCCGATCAAAAGGTCGAGTTCGATCACTTCGTTCGCCGCCTGGTCCATCCGCAGGTCAAAGAAAGCGTGCGCCCCACCGGGCCGGAAGCGCACCGAGATGTGATCGGCGCCGCGCTCGGACGAATGGACCAGGCGCTGATCGTGAATGCCGGCGAGCCAGGCGTTCTTGAAGGTCTCTCGCAGCAAGCGATCTCCGCGCCCCACCACTTCCTGCACCGGGCCGAAGTTGACCATCAGCTCGATGGCACCGTTCGGCACGACCGACTCCGTGGAGTGTTGTTCAGGCGTGTCGGCCTCGAGGCCGACACGCAGGCTCGGTCCGAGCGAGCGCTCGTCTGGTCGAAAAGCACCCAGGGTCAACGAGCAGAATCGGTCGCGGGCGCCGGGAGCGACCCCGGTAGGGCTGTCGACCAGGGCCTGACCTCGGCCACAAACAAGCCGGCCTGGATTCCGGGGTCAGCCGCCAGCAGGCGCTCGGCATGCTCGATATCCGCAGCCTCCAGTATCCCCATGGCCACAATGCGGTCGTCGTCTTGATCGAGATCCAGAAACGGCCCGCTCATGATCAAAGTGCCCTGGTCCCGAAGCTGCCCGAAGAACGCGATGTGGTTGCGCAGCCGCGGTTGTTCGGTTGGCGGTGGAGCGCTCCAGGCCCTCGCGAACCAGGCCTGCGCCTCTTCCCACTCCTCCCCTTGGCCCCAGCCGTAGTGTCGAAGGTGAACGCGCGTTCCGGTCGGCACGGTGGTCAAAGACACCTCGACCCGTGTCGGAAGAGGATCCGTGTTCATGACCGAAGCCCAGACCGGCCCGCGCCACTCGAAAGAGACCCGATGAGGTCGTTCGAGTGCGAGGATACGCGCTCCGAAGGTGCCGTTTTCCCGCCCGTCCGGCGAGGCGGGATCGAAGGCCACCTGATAGGGCTCGCCTACGGCTTCGCCGATCACGGCTCGAGCTCCGGGAAACAGGGTTTCGACCCCACCGGGGGTAGTGAAGATCTCGTAGATGGTGTCGATATCGGCCTCGACGACCTTTTCGAGCTCGAGATCGGCGGCGGATCCGAAACCGGCCGCGAAGAGCAAGGGGGCGGCGAACAAAGCAAGACTCCTGGGACAGGTCATGTCTCGTCACTCCTTCATGGGTCCGGATTCGGGAAAGAGGCGACCAAGATAATCGCCCAGGCAGGCGACCGAGTGCTCGAAGGGCTCGAGGCTGCGAGCGACCCTCGACTGCATCACGCCGCCTTCCATTACCGTCAGAACGAAGCAGGCCAGGGTCTCGGCGTCCGGGCCGTCGACCGGGGCGTCGAGCTGGCGCAGGTTGTCCGCCACCGCCTGCCGCCAGACGGCAAAGATCTGGTCGAGCTTCTCGCGAACCCGTGGATAGGTGTCCGTCACTTCGCCCGCCAGGTTTCCAATGGGACAGCCCAGGCGGCATTCGGTAGCTTTGAGGAAAGTGCCGTAGAAGCCGAGAATCCGAAAGACCCGGGTCAACGGGTCGAGATCGACATCCCGAGTCGGTCCAACGATCTCCTGCTCCAATCGCTCCCGATGGGAATCGAGAACCGCCAGCAGCACATCTTCTTTGGAATCAAAGAAGTGATAGAGGGAGCTGCTCCCGGTGCCCGCTTCTCTCAGGATGCGAGAGATCCCTGTCGCAGCGAAACCCTGCTCGAAGATGAGCGCGGCGGCGGTCGAGATGATGCTCTCGCGGGTCGAAGTGGAGGTCATGAGAATAGTGTATGGATCGATACACACATTGTCAAGAGCCACTCGGTGAACGCCTGTTCGAGCCCGCGGTGAGAAAGTCAGGCTAGCCGCGGGGCCAGGCTCACGGGACTACCTCGCTCGCGGGACTTCGGTCCGTCGATCGCTGCTCGGCCGGGTCTTGCGTCGACTCCGCTGGCAACGGTGGTCCGGTAAAGCGGAGTTTGAACTCGGCCGCGATCTCGCTGATTCGAGGCATGTCGCCCGGGATCTCGAGCCCCTCGGCCGCGACGGCCGCGAAGAAGTGCTCGAAACCGCCCGGTGACAGGATCGTCAGCTGCTTGCCTCCGTTCTCCTCGAGCACGCGATAGGTGTGCTCGGCGCCGCGCGGCACCCACGCCGCCTCACCTTGATCGATCACGACCTCCTTGCCCGCCACCACGAAGCGCGTGCGCCCCTCCAGCACGTAGAACGTCTCGTCGGCATCGTCATGGACATGCATCGGTGGCCCGCCCGGAGCCTGGGTCTGCGACCAGAAGATGCTGATCGCCTCGCCGGTCTCCTCGCTGGACAGCACGACCCGGTACGTCGTGTGGTTCCATTCCACCGTCTCGTGCGCTTGAATCGCGCCGGCAGACGCGAACAGTGCCAGTAAAAAGCCTACTCGTCTCATCGTCATCGCCTCCTTTGAAATGGCGAGAAAATGGACACCGTCCGATTCCTCCACAGCGTGAATCGTGACGATGTTGGGGTGGTTGAGCGCTGCGACCGACAGAGCTTGGTCCGAGGGTCGATCCAAGCGGCACAGCCTGGCAACGGCCGTCGCGACTGACTAGAAGGGCCCATTCTAGGCGAGAAAACAGACCACCACCGGGGGCTAGGCGTCGGCGAAACCCAGGCTGCTGAACCCGCCGACTCGAGGCAATCGGGGTTCCAAGCCATCCCGTTGGGTCACCCTAACGGGAGGTCTCCGGGAGGGGCTAGCCTGACCCTCTCACCGATCGTCGTTGCGAAGCGTTGTAGCTGCCTGAAGATGCAAGACTTGCGACCGAGGGCACCGCAAGCGTGCTGGAAGCACGCTGAGGATGCCCGACCAGAGCGTAACGCCGCAGATTCCGGCAGATACGGCGTTTCGTAGACGATTGGTGAGAAGGTCGGGCTAGCCATAGAAGCCGGCGCGCCGCTCACTCAGCAGGGCGGGCGGATCGAACACCGGGCCGTGGGCGGCGGCCAGAACTTCCAGCCGGGCCAGCGCTTCCGCCGATCCCAGGGCGTCGAGGTACCTGAACGGCCCGCCGGTGAACGGCGGGAAGCCGAGGCCGAGGACGGCGCCGACATCGCCGTCGCGGGGCCGCGCGAGGACGCCCTCTTCCAGGCAGCGAACGGCCTCGGCGGCCATGGCCAGGACCAACCGCTCGCCGGCCTCTCGTGGGTCGACCCTGGAGGGGGAGCGCTCGCCCTCCAGCAACCTCGACATCTCCGGATCGGGCCGCTTCCGTTTGCCCGAGTAGTCGTAGAACCCGCGTCCGGCCTTGCGCCCCAGCCTGCCCTCCTCCACCAGGCGGCGGAAGCCGTCCGGTTGTGGCATGCGGTCCGGAAACGCCGCGGCCATGGTGCGGGCGGCGTGGACGGCGACGTCGATGCCGACCTCGTCGAGCAGCTCGAGCGGCCCCACCGGAAAGCCGGCGGCGCGGGCGGCGGCGTCCACTTCGGCGATGCCGGCGCCCTCGAGCAGCAGCGCCGCGCCCTGGGCCAGGTAGGGCAACAGGATGCGCGAAGTGTAGAAGCCGGGACCGTCGGCGACGACGATCGGGGTCTTGCCAAGACGGGCGGCCAGCGCCACGGCGCGGCGCGCGGCCTCTTCCGAGGAGCCCGGATGGCGGATCACTTCGACCAGCGGCATGCGGTGCACCGGCGAGAAGAAGTGGATGCCCACCAGCCTCTCCGGCCGCTCCAGGGCCTCCGCCAGCCCGG
>CALZJC010000441.1:0-2421 GCA_945787525.1 Thermoanaerobaculia bacterium
GCGACGATCGCCGCGGCGACGTCGTTGTAGATGCAGTACCCACCGCCGGTCTCCGGTCTCGCGTGGTGCAGGCCTCCCGAGAGGTGGGCGGCGATTCGGCGGTGCCCGCGGACATGGCGGGCGGCCAGGATCGTGCCGCCGACCTGGGTCCGCTGCGCCGCCAGGACCCTCTCGCGCAGGTCGTCGTTGAGCGGAAACCCGAGGATCGGGGTGAAGCCCTCGGCGTGATGTAGCGACTCCAGGTACCCCTGGGTGTGGACCGACAGCAGATCGCTCACCGAGGCGGGCTCGGGGCGCAGGATCTTGCGCCAGCCGACCAGGCCCTCGGAGAGCAGGAACGTGAGGATCCGCTCGCCCCGATCGGGATCGAACTGCACGCCGTCGATCCGCACCGTGCAGGATGGCGAATAGACCAGATCCATGCGATGCGGTCGCAGCGCGCGCCGCAGGCGGGTGCCGGCCCGACGCAGGACGGTCGCGGGCATCTAGGCGTCCCCGGGCGCGGCGCCCAGCTCGACACAGGTGGCGCCCCAGCCGCCCGCGCCGGCAGGGGCGTCGCCGAACGAGAGCACCCGTGGATCCCGCTCGAGCAGGGTGCGTACAGTGCGCCGCTGCGCGCCGATGCCCCGGCCGTGGATGATCCGCAGGCTGCGGAAGCCCGCCTCCCAGGCGGCGTCGAGGTAGTCCCGCACCAGCTCGGGCACCTCGGCCGGCGGGAAGCTGTGGAGATCCAGGACGTCGGTGATCGGCAGCTCGACCGGCTCGGCAGGATTGTCGAATCCGTCGCTCACCGCGTCACCACGGCCGGCCGCTACTTCGCCGGCTCCGGTCGTTTGCCGAAGCGTATGACCACGAAGACGATGATCGGCGCGGCCACGGCCAGGCTGATCCAGGGGCTCAGGCCATAGGCCGAAGGGATGTCGCCCAGCAGCATCGCCAGTACCCCGACAGCGATGGCATAGGGCATCTGGGTGCGGACGTGGGCGATGTGGTCGCAGCCGGAAGCCATGCTGGAGAGGATGGTGGTGTCGGAGATCGGCGAGCAGTGGTCTCCCCAGATGCTGCCGGCGAGCACCGAGGAGTAGGTGCCCAGCATGACGCTGGAGTAGACCGAGCCGGTCATATCCACGCCGGGGGGGCCGATCATCAGGTAGTGGGCGATCGGGATGACGATCGGCATCAGGATCGCCATGGTTCCCCAGCTGCTGCCGGTGGCGAAGGCGATCAGGGCGGCGAGCAGGAAGACCAGCACTGGCATCCACTGCGGAGGCAGGGCGTCGCCGATCAGCCCGACGGCGAAATCCGCCGTGTGCAGCTGGTCGCAGATCCCGCCGATCGACCAGGCCAGCACCAGGATCGTCAGCGCCATGAGCATCGCCCGGAAGCCGTTGACCGTCGCCTCCATCGCCTGGCGCACCGAGAGCAGCCTCTGCGCCAGGGCCAGAGCCAGGGCGACGGTCAGCCCGGCCAGGCTGGCCCAGAGCAGCGCCGCGTAGCTGTCGGCGTCGGAGAACACCTGCCGCAGCCACTCGGTGCGCGAGTCGAAGGCGGTGCGCTCGAGCCCGGCCGAGCCGGTGCGGTAGAGGCCCAGCAGGGTGACTGCGATGACGGTGAGGATCGGCAGCAGGGCGTTGAGCGCCCGGAGCGGCGTGCCCTCCGGCGGGCTCAGCTGGTCACTGGAGGCGTCGAAGAGCGGCTTGTCGCCCTGCCGGACGAGCTCGCCGGTCTCCTCGGCGCGCTGCTCGGCCTTGCGCATCGGCCCGAAGTCCTTGCGGGTTATAGCGATGGTGAAGCCCAGCACCAGGGCAAGGAGCGGGTAGAAGCGGTAGGGAATCGAGGCGAGAAACGCGTTGTACGGGCTCCAGTCGAGGCCGATGGCGGCGAAAGCGGTACCGATCAGCCCCAGCTCGTAGCCGATCCATGTGGAGATCGGCGCGACGCTGGTCACCGGCGCTGCGGTGGAGTCGACGATGTAGGCGAGCTTCTCGCGGCTGATCCTGAGCTTGTCGGTGATCGGCCGCATGGTGTTGCCGACGATCAGGGTGTTGGCGTAGTCGTCGAAGAAGATCAGAACGCCAAGTGCCCAGGTGGCCAGCTGGCCGCGCCGGGCGTTGGTGGCGTAGGGCTTGAGTCGCTCGACGATGCCCCGCGTGCCGCCGCTCTTGCCGATGACCCCGACCATGCCGCCCAGCAGGGTGGTGAAGATGATGATGCTGGCGTTGCTGCCGTTGGCCAGCGAGGGCGCGATGAAGCTGTCGATGGAACGGGCGAAGGCGGTGAACGGATTCCAGTTGAAAAGGATCAGGGCGCCCGAGAAGACGCCGAGGAAGAGCGAAAGCAGCACGTCCTTGAAGATCAGCGCCAGGCCGATGGCGATCAGCGGCGGCACGGCCGACAACCAGCCGGGTATGACCCGCAGCT
>CALZJC010000441.1:2483-3662 GCA_945787525.1 Thermoanaerobaculia bacterium
GTGGCGCCCCGCTGGCAGGTCGAGGTCGGCGATCGGCACCGCGGAGCTGCCTTCTTCGAGGGCCACCTCCGCCCGGCGGCCGGCGGCGGTCACCTCGACCGGCAGCGACTCGCCCGCGGCCAACCCCGAGACGGTGATGTCGAGGTGCAGCTTCCGGTGGGCCAGCGCCGCGCCGTCGATCGCCGCCTCCAGCTCCAGCGCCACCGCCGGCCCCGCCGCCAGGGCCAGCGACAGGAGCAGCGGGATGCCTAGATGCCGGCCGCGGCGCAGAGGGGGTCTCCCGGTCAGTTCTCGAGGTCTTCCGCGACGGCTGCCGGGGCTGCGGCGGCCGGCTGCACGGCGGGCTCGAACGCCGGCAGCCCCATCTCTTCCCGCAGCTTGGTCTCGATCTCGTCGGCCAGATCCGGGTTGTCGCGCAGGAACTGCTTCGAGTTCTCGCGGCCCTGGCCGAGTCGCACGTCGCCGGCGCTGTACCAGGCGCCGCTCTTGGCGACCAGCTTGTGCGTCAGGCCGAGGTCGATCAGCTCGCCGTACCGCGAGATGCCCTCGCCGTAGTCCAGGTCGAACTCCGCCTGGCGGAACGGTGCCGCCACCTTGTTCTTCTTGATGGTGACTCGCACCCGGCTGCCGGTGATCTCGTCCCGGTCTTTGACGGCGCCGATGCGGCGGATGTCGATTCGCACCGAGGAGTAGAACTTGAGCGCCCGGCCGCCGGAGGTGGTCTCGGGGCTGCCGAACATGACGCCGATCTTCTCTCGGATCTGATTGATGAAGACGAGACAGGTCTTGGATTTGGCGACGATGGCGGTGAGCTTGCGCAACGCCTGCGACATCAGGCGGGCCTGCAGGCCGACGTGCGAGTCGCCCATCTCACCCTCGAGCTCGGCGCGCGGCACCAGCGCCGCCACCGAGTCGATCACCACCGCGTCGATGGAGTTCGAGCGCACCAGCATCTCGGCGATCTCCAGCGCCTGCTCGCCGAAGTCCGGCTGCGAGACCAGCAGGTTGTCGATGTCCACTCCCAGCTTGCCGGCGTACTGGGCGTCGAGGGCATGCTCGGCATCGATGATGGCGGCAACGCCACCCAGCCGCTGGGCCTGGGCCAGGACCGACAGCGCCAGGGTGGTCTTGCCCGACGACTCGGGGCCGTAGACCTCCACCACCCGACCGCGCGGAAAC
>CALZJC010000441.1:3715-6819 GCA_945787525.1 Thermoanaerobaculia bacterium
CAGGCGATCTCCAGCCCCTCTCGTTGGCCCAGACGCATGATCGAGCCCTTGCCGAACTGGCGGTCGATCTGGGACATGGCGGTTTCAACGGCCTTGAGCCGGTCGTCTTTCGGATCGGGCATGGAAATACGCTCCTTGGTGTGCGGTTGGCGCCGGTCCGCCGCGGCCGGCCGGCAGGGCTATACTAGTGCAACCGGTGACCTCTCGGTGAGTGCACTCCGGCCACGTTCTTCCAGACGTATTCGGCGCCTCCGATCTTCGAAAACCCGGGCAAACCACCGATGGCCGACGGGCTGAGCGCCGAGTTATTGCGACGGCTTCGCGCGACGCCCGGGCTCGAGGTCAAGCCCGGCGAGCCGCTGGCGCGCTACACCACATTTCGCATCGGCGGCCCGGCCGAGCTGCTGGTCACGGTGGCCAGCGAGCGGGCGCTGCGGCGGCTGCTGGCGGCCCTCGACGGGGTACCCTGTCAGCTGCTCGGCCTGGGCTCGAACGTGCTGATCCCCGACGAGGGTCTGGGCGGGGTGGTGCTGCGGCTGGTGGGTGGCTTCCGCCAGGTGCGGATGGAGGAGACCGCCGTCGAGGCGGGTGCGGCGGTGCCCCTGGGGCGGTTGGCCCGACTCACCGCCGAGGCCTCGCTCAGCGGCCTGGAGGCGCTCTCCGGCTTCCCCTCGACGGTCGGCGGCGCGGTCTACATGAATGCCGGCAGCTACGGTACCGAGATCCGTGACGTGCTGGAGTGGGCGACGGTGATGGACCGGGGCGGCGGGCGGCGCCGGTTGACCGCCGACCAGCTCGAGCCGTCCTACCGGCGGACCGCGCTGCAGGGGACCGGCGCCATCGTCACCCGCGCGCGGTTCGCGTTGTCGGCGGGCGATCGTGAGGCCTCGCTGGCGCGGATCGAAGAGCTCAACCGGCGGCGCTGGTCGAGCCTGCCCAGCGGGCGGCCCAACGCCGGCTCCATCTTCCGCAATCCCGAGGGCGACTATGCCGGCCGGTTGATCGAGCACTGCGGGCTCAAGGGGCGGCGCAGCGGGGGAGCGCGCATCAGCCCCAAACACGGCAACGTGATCGTCAACGAGCAGCAAGCGTCCGCCGCCGACGTGCTCGACCTCATGCTTCTCGCCCGCCGCGCCGTGAAGAAGAAAACCGGCATCGAGCTCGAGCCGGAGCTGGTGCTTACCGGATCTCTCGCCGAGTGCTGGCGGCATGCGCCGGCGTAGCCGCCGCTCGCGGGTATAATCCCGGCACCCGAAGAACCGCGACATACCGGAGGTTTCCGTGAACAGACTCTCAACTGTACGAACCGTTCTCTGCTCCTGCGCCATCCTGTTGTTGCTGGCCGCCTGCGGCGGTAGCCCGGAGGAGAAGGTGGCCCGTCTACGCGGCATGTACTCGGCGCGTCTCAACGGCTTCCTCGTCCAGGCTCAGGCCGCTCCCGAGCCCGAGATCTACATCGAGGAGGGAGCCGAGCCGATGGCCCCGGAAACCGACATGGAAGAGGGCGAAGGCGACGCCGAGATGGCCGAGCCGATGGAGATGGAGCCGGCCAACCCGAACATCATGCTCGACATCCTGATCCAGCACGACAGCCCGAAGCTGCTGGCCGGCATCACCCTCGACATCAGCATGGCTGACAGCGCCGGCAACGAGAAGGGCGCCTGGAAGGTCTGGTTCGACACCTCGAAGATGAAGAAGGCCAACGTCACCCAGTACACCCACGTGCTGGAGGACGTACCTTATGAGGAGGGCGACGGGTTCTTCGCCGAGGTCCGGCATCCCGTGCCCGCCGCTGAGCGGGGCGAGTACAGCGAGTTCTCCTCGGCCGGCTAGTCGGAGGCCGACCGCCGCGGCGGCCCTGATCGAGGAAGGCTCGTGGACGAAAGCCAGCTAGCAGCGCCCTTACGGGTCACCGATGGCGACGCGGGGGCGGCCGGCCGGGTGGCCCGCCTGGAAGCCCAGATCGGCCGCGTGGTCAAGGGCAAGCCGGAGGCGATCCGGCTGGCGGTGGTCTGTCTGCTGGCCCGCGGCCACATCCTCATCGAGGACGTGCCCGGGGTCGGCAAGACGACCCTGGCCCAGGCGCTGGCCCGCAGCCTGGGGCTCGAGTTCCAGCGCATCCAGTTCACCAGCGATCTGCTGCCGTCGGACATCATCGGCGTTTCGGTCTACCGCGACGAGGACCAGCGCTTCGAGTTCGTCCAGGGGCCGGTCTTCTCCAATGTGGTGTTGGCCGACGAGATCAACCGGGCGAGCCCGAAGACCCAGTCGGCGCTGCTCGAGGCGATGAGCGAGCGCACCGTCTCGGTCGACCGGGTGCGCCACATCCTGCCGGACCCGTTTCTGGTGCTGGCGACACAGAACCCGCTGGAATACGTCGGCACCTTCCCGCTGCCGGAGTCGCAGCTCGACCGCTTCATGATGTCGCTGCGGCTGGGCTATCCGCCGCGCGACGAGGAGCTCGGGCTGCTGCGGGCCGGCGGGGTGCGGGGCCTGCTGGCCCAGATCCGGCCGGTCCTGGATCGCGAGGAGCTGCTCCGCCTGCGCCAGGCGACAGCCGAGATCGAGGTGGCGGAGAAGCTGGCCGAGTACATCCTCGAGCTCACCGGCGCCACCCGAAACTCCCCCGAGATCCTGCTCGGGGTGTCCACCCGCGGCGCGCAGAACCTCTACCGGGCCACTCAGGCGATGGCGCTGTGCGAAGGTCGTGGCTTCGCCATTCCGGACGACGTCCAGCGGGTGGCGCCGTCGGTGCTCTCGCACCGCGTGGCGCTCAAGGGCGGGGCCGGCGGGCTGGACGCCGCCCATGGCGCCATCGAGCGGATCCTCAAGGCCACCGCCGTGCCTGTCTAGATGCTGGAAGGCGTATGCACCTGAATCTGCTGCCGTGAGAAAGGCAGGCTAGGCAGCTGTGGCCCGTCGCACCGTCCCCGAAGGCATCCGCATCACCCGGGTCGGTGTCTGGTACATCGTCCTGACGCTGCTGGTGGCGGTGCCGGCGGCCAACACCGGCAACAACGCCCTCTATCTGGTCGAGGCGGGACTGCTGGCGGTGCTGGTGGTCTCGGGGTTTATCTCGCGCGGCAACCTGCGCCGCCTGGAGG
>CALZJC010000442.1 GCA_945787525.1 Thermoanaerobaculia bacterium
GGCCCTGAAGAAAGAGATCGCAATGCTGATGCGGCGCTGCAAGGCGCTCGAGGTCGCCGAGCTGCGCAAGCTGATGAAGCTGAGCGAGCCGCTCGCCGAGCTCAACCACGAGCGCTTCCAGGCGATGAGCCCGCGCTTCACCCTGGGCAACTCCAAGGCGGCGCTGCTGGCGTTCCGCGGCGACGTCTACCGCAAGCTCGACGCCGCCAGCCTGTCGCGGCCCGACCTGCTCTGGGCGCAGGACCACCTGCGGGTCCTTTCCGGGTTCTACGGGCTGCTGCGACCCCTCGATCTGATGCAGCCCTACCGGTTGGAGATGGGCACTCGCCTCACCACCGAGCGCGGCAGCACGCTCTACTCCTTCTGGGGCAGCCGGCTGGCCGACGCGATCAACGCCGAGCACAAGAAGCACCCCATGGCGGCGGTCCTCAATCTGGCCTCCAACGAATACATCAAGGCGGTGCCGGCCGAGCGGCTGGCGATGCCCATGGTCACCGCCCAGTTCCAGGAGTGGCGCGACGGCAAGCTCAAGACGATCGCCTTCTCGGCCAAGAAGGCGCGCGGCTTGATGGCCCGGTTCATGGTCGAGAACCGGATCGAGAAGCCCGGCCAGCTGAAGCGGTTCGCGGTCGACGGCTACAGCTTCCAACCGGACCTGTCGAGCGACGACCGGCTGCTGTTCACGCGCCAAAGACCGGCTGCATAGCCGGCCAGCCAGACAGCCGCCTGCCTATTCCCCGACACCTGACAGCTGCTGCAGGGTGGCCTTCAGGCGCGTCCGGGTCGCCGCGTCGCCGGCCTGCGCCAGCAACTCCTCCAGGGCGAGCCGGTGTGCGACGGTAAGCCCTCCGCGGGCCGCGGTCTCCTGGTCCGGCAGCACACCGGTGCCCTGCCAGTTGCCTCCGCTGACCGGCGAGATCGATCGCCCGGTGGGGATGGCGACCTGAAACCCGTCAAGCGAGAACAGCTGGTAGGTGTGCGCCGATCCGGCGGTCCGCTCGCCGACCAGGGTCGCCCGATTCCACTGCCGCAGGTGATAGCAGAGACCCTCGCATCCGGCGGCTCATCTTCTCGACCTGAGGGTCGATTCCGTGTCGTCACCCACAGCGATGGCGAACTCGATCACGTCGAAATCGCCCATGCGGTCGACCCCCGTCTGATGATCCGCGTCATCCCTGCTCTCCCTCGAGAAAGACCGATCTGGCGACGGCAACTCTACACTGCGCCAACCCCGGCCCCCGCCGAGGTACGATGCGCGAGATCGTGTCGAGCCGCCTCAGAGTTCTCATCGCGCTTGCGGCCCTGGCCGCCTCTCCGGTCCTCGAGGCCCAGGAGCAGGTGCCGCCGCTCTTCGTCGACAAGATCGACGTCAACGTCGTCAACGTCGAGGTCTTCGTCACCGACCAAGACGGCAACCGGGTGGTCGGGCTGGGCATCCACGACTTCGAGATCCTCGAGGACGGCAGGCCCGTGGAGATCACCAATTTCTTCGCCACCGCGCGCGAGGACCGTCTGCTGCGCAGCCTCGAGACCCGGCACCTGGTGCCGGAGGAGCAGCCGTCGGCGAGCGAACGGCCCAGCCTGCCGCTCGACCAGCAGCTCAACCTGATCGTCTATGTCGATCACTTCAACCTCAGACCTGCCAGCCGTCGCCGCCTGCTCGACGAGCTGGACGGCTTTCTCGAGGATCGCCTCGTCCAGGGCGATAGCGTCATGCTGGTCGGCGCCTACGGCACCGCCGAGATCGTCACGCCGCTGACGCGCGATAGCCAGCAGGTCGCAGAGGGGCTCGACCGGCTGGGCAGGGCAGCGACCCATCGCCAGGTCGACGACGCCCTGAGGCGGCGGACCATGCGTCAGATGAACTCCGCATCGATCGCCGGCGAGCTCGAGAGCGCCCTTCATTTCGTGCGCAGCTACGTCCAGAACACGCGCGCCGAGCTGCAGCGATCCGTTCAGGCACTGCGCCAGGTCGTGCGCTCGTTGGCCGGTCTACCCGGGCGGAAGGCCATTCTCTACGTCAGTGAGGGGCTCCCCAAGCGCCCCGGCGAAGCGCTCTACCAGGACCTGCTGGATCGCTTTGGCGCTCCCGCCTTTGGCGAGGCCAACAACTCCGGGCTCCAGGTCGATCCCTGGAGCGACTGGCTGCGTGAGGACGTCTCCTTCATCCTCGACGAGATTGGCCGCGAGGCCAACGCTCACCAGGCGACCCTCTACCCGGTCGAGCCCTCTGGCCCATCCGGTGCCTCCTCGCTATCGGCCGCCAACTTCAGCGCCGGCGCCGGCACCGCGGGTCCCACCGCCCTCGACGCCCTGATCACCCAGAACCGACAGGAGCCTCTGATCGACATGGCTGAGGCCACCGGCGGCCGCGCCATCCTCGGCACCTTTGCTTTCGGGAAGATGCTGGCCGACGTCGCCGACGACTTCGACTCCTTCTACTCCCTCGGCTACCAGACTCCGCAGCAGGGTGACGGCGAGTTCCACCGGATCGAAGTGCGGGTGAAGCGCGGCGGCCTCCAGGTCCGCCACCGCTCCGGCTTTGTCGACAAGCCGATGGCCGAGAGGGTCGCCGACCGCACCCTGGCCTCCCTGCTCTTCAACCTCGAGGCCAATCCGCTGGGCATCAGCATCGACTTCGGCCAGCCCAGGAAGGAGAAGCGTGGCCGGTATCTGCTACCGGTCCTGATCCGCGTGCCGCTGGGCTCGGTCACCCTGCTGCCCGTCGACGACCGCGCCGAGGGCCGCCTGCAGTTCTACCTGTCGGTCCAGGACAGGGACGGAGTGGTCTCCGACATGCATCGCAAGCCCTACCCCATCACCCTCGCCGGCGACCAGGTGGCCGCGGCCCAGGGCCGCGAGATGGGTTACGCCGTGGACGTGCTGGTGCGGCCCGGGCTGTCGAAAGTGGGGGTCGGGGTATGGGACGAGCTGTCGGACTCGGAATCGTTCCTGCTCAAGCAGGTCCGGGTGGAGTAGGCGGAGCCGGGCTTCACTCCAGGCTGGTCAGAATCTCCTCCACCACCGCGGCCTCGGAGTCGTCGGGCGCCAGCTCGAGGAACCGCCGCAGGTGCTTCTTGGCCAGCTCGG
>CALZJC010000443.1 GCA_945787525.1 Thermoanaerobaculia bacterium
GCGCGCCCGTCGGCCGAGACCAGGTAGGGTCCCGCCGGGGCGTCCGAACGCCGGGTCACCGCACCCCTCCCCAGCAGTGGGAAGCGGCGCTCTTCGCCGGCTGCCAGCGGCGCGAACCCGGCGGTGGGAGACAGCCGCCAGAGATCGCCGTTGACGTGTTCCACGGCGATCTCCGGCGCCTCGCTCCCACTGCGCATCGGGCGCCCGAAGTTGAAGTACAGCGCCCATTCACCACCGGTCAGAGCGCCGCCGCCGCGGTTCGCCAGGGTCAACTCGGCCAGGAACTCGGCCTGGCCCCGGTGCTCGTTCTCCAGCAGTTCGAAGCGCAGCGCCAGCTGCCTGCCGCTCGGCGGCGCGCCGGGCATCTCTGCGGCGCCGGCCGGCGGGGCGATGCCGGCCAACGCCAGGACAGCCGCAGCGACGACCGCCGAGGCGAGGCGGCAGCGCGCCGCGGGCGCCCTGCGATTCCGTGATTCGAGGCTCTTCTTCATGCTCCACTCTCCGCAACGGCCGACGGTGGCGATCTCAGTCCGCCAGTGCACGGGCGGCGCCCAGCAGGGTGGCATGCGGGCGGACGATGATCGAGACCGGGATCGGCCGCAGGTAATCCCGGAACCTGCCTTTGGCTAGAAAACGCTCGCAGAATCGATCTGCGTCGAACACCTCTCCCATCTTGGGCAGGACGCCGCCACCGAGGTAGACGCCGCCGAAGGCGCCGAGGGTCAGCGCCAGGTCGCTGGCCACGGCGCCCAGCCAGCCGGAAAAGAGGCTCGCCGCCTCGACGCAGGCGAGTGACGTGCGCTGGCGCGCTCCGGCCACCACCGCTGCCGGGGTCAGGCTGCGCGGCTCGTCGCCCGCCAGTCGTGAGATGGCCTCGTAGAGGTTGACCAGGCCCGGCCCGGAGAGCACCCGCTCCACCGAGACGTGCTCGAAGCGCTCGCGCAGCTGCCGCACGACCTGCCACTCGCGCTCGCTCTGCGCCGCCAGGTCGCGGTGCCCTCCCTCGGTGGTCAGCGCCGTCCAGGAGTCCCCGGCGGGAACCAGGGCGGCCACGCCGAGCCCGGTGCCCGGGCCGAGTACCGCCTTGGGGGCCCGGCTCACGGCCGTCCCCGAGCGGACCTCCTCGAGGTCTGCGCCGGCCAACGCCGGCACGGCCAGCGCCAGGGCGGCAAAGTCGTTGAGCACCTCCAGACGATCGACGCCGAGCTCGCGGCGCAGGGCCTCGATCGAGAAGGTCCAGAGGTGATTGGTCAGGCGGATGGTGTCGCCCCGCACCGGGCCGGCGACGGCGACGGCCGCCTGCCGCGGCGAGGGTTCGCCGGTAGCCTCCAGATAGGCGCGGGCCGCGGCGGTGAGTGAGGGATGGTCGGCGCAGCGGTACTGGACCGCGCCTCGGATCTCGCCGAGCGCGGTGGCGATGCCGAAGCGCACATGCGTGCCGCCCAGGTCGGCTACCAGGGCTGTCGTCTGGGGCGCGTTGCTCATCTGCGATACGCGGCCGGGGTTGCGCCAGCGTCGCGGCGAATCATCGCACACGGTGCAGCCGGGCCCGGATCGACCTGGCATCCGGACGCTCTTCGGTAGGGTACTCTCCGCCAGATGAACGTCGAGTTCGTTCCGTTGGACTGGCTCTGGCGGGCGAGTGCTCGAGGCCAAGCACGCCTGCGCCTGCGCATGCCGGGTTGCCGGGGTCTCCTCCTGTTGCTGCTAGTCGCCATCTGCGGCGCAAGACCGGCGCTGGCGGGGGAGATGAGCGACTGGTGGAGCCTGCCGACCCCGGAGCCGTTCGACGCCGCCGCTCTCGAGACCGATCTCGACTTCATTCGCGTCGAGGGCAACCGATTCGTCGACGAGCGGGGCGAGACGGTGGTCCTCATGGGCATGGCCGTCGCCGATCCGGACAAGCTGGAGCGCGACGGTCACTGGCACAAGGCCCACTTCGAGGCGGTGAAGCGGTGGGGCGCCGACCTGGTGCGGGTTCCGGTCCACCCGGTCGCCTGGCGGGGGCGGGGCAGGGTGGAGTATCTGCGGCTGCTGGACCAGGCGGTGATCTGGGCCTCCGAGCTCGACCTCTACCTGATGATCGACTGGCACTCGATCGGCAACCTGCTTAGTGGCCTCTACCAGGACCCGATCTACGAGTCGAGCCGGCAGGAGACGTTCGATTTCTGGCGCACCGTGGCCGAGCGCTATCGCGGCGTGCCGACCGTCGCCTTCTACGAGCTCTTCAACGAGCCCACCACCTTCCGCGGTCGGCTGGGCGAGGCGAGCTGGGCCGAGTGGAAGCGGCTGAACGAGGAGCTGATCCGCGTCATCTTCGCCCACGATCCGGACGTCATCCCGCTGGTCGCGGGCTGGGACTGGGCCTATGACCTCCAGCCGGTGGCCGAGGCACCGATCGAGATCGCCGGCATCGGCTACGTCTCCCACCCCTACCCGCAGAAGGTCGAGCCGCCGTACGAGGGAAAGTGGGAGCGGGACTTCGGCTTCGTCGCCGACCGCTATCCGATGTTCGTAACCGAGTTCGGGTTCACCCCGGCGGGCGAGCCCGGCGCGGAGATGCCGGTGGTGGGAGACGAGGAGTACGGCCGGAGGATCCTCGACTATCTCGCCGCCAGGGGCATCTCCTGGGCGGTCTGGTGCTTCGATCCGGTGTGGGGCCCGAACCTGATCTCAGATTGGGAGTACACGCCCACCCGCTCGGGAGCGTTCTTTCGGGCGGCCATGACCGACCGCAGGTGACCCCCGGGGCGACTCATAGACACCGGTCGATTTGACTCGATCGCCCGAAGCAGGCAGTATCGGGCACCAGGTAAAACGTTTTAGTAAACGGCAACAGACGCCCCGACGCCTCTGTGTCGGGGCCCGCGACCGCCAAGGCGACCGATTTTCTCGAGGAGTTTCCCGTCATGCGCAGAATCAAGAACATCCGCGTCCGAGGTTTGCTCACCGCCCTGATCGTCCCCTTCCTGCTGCTCGGCTCGGCGCTGCCGGCGGCGGCGCAGTGCGCCGACCTGCCGGGCTGCGTCCTGGTCTGGTCGGACGAGTTCGACGGCACCGAAGTGGACCCGACCAAGGCAACAACGAGCTGCAGTACTACCAGGCCGACAACGCCACGGTCTCGGGCGGCCTCCTGACCATCACCGCCAGGGAGGAGTCGGTGGGCGGCCTCGACTACACCTCGGCCCGGCTGCGCTCGCTGGGCAAGGGCGACTGGACCTTCGGCCGCATGGAGATGCGGGCCCGGATGCCGATCGGCCAGGGCCTCTGGCCGGCGTTCTGGATGCTCTCCTCCGACACCACGATCTACGGCCCCTGGGCGGCCAGCGGTGAGATCGACATCGTCGAGTACCTGGGCGACACGCCCGGCGAGATCTTCGGCACCATTCACTATGGCGCCTCGTTCCCGGGCAACCTGTTCTCCTCGACCGCCTACGTCCTTCCCGGGCCGCCGAACTTCAACGACGACTTCCACACCTTCGCCATCGAGTGGGAAGCCGACGAGATCCGCTGGTACGTGGACGGCGCCGAGTTCGCCAGCCGCGACAGCTGGTTCTCGACCGGCGGGCCGTTCCCGGCGCCGTTCGACGTCGACTTCCACCTGCTGCTGAACCTGGCGGTGGGCGGCAACCTGCCGGGACCGCCGGACGCCACGACGGTCTTCCCGCAGGAGTACGTCATCGACTACGTGCGGGTCTACCAGGTGCCCAACGATCCGCCGACGGTGGTCATCACCAGCCCGACGGACGGCGCCGTCATCACGCCGGGCACCGACCTCACCATTGCGGTCGACGCCACCGACGACGGCTCGATCGAGGGCGTCCGCTTCTTCCAGGACGCGGCGCTGCTAGGCGAGGACGACACTGCTCCCAATGAGCGGACCACCCCGAGTGTCGCCGAGGGTTGCTACACGCTGCGCGCCCGGGCGCGCGACGACGTTGGGGTCCAGGCGGCCTCGGACACGGCCGACATCATGGTCGGCGGCGGCT